>NZ_JBFBIV010000001.1:0-235238 GCF_040702025.1 Streptomyces sp. NPDC088194
GGGCTTGTCCGAGTAGGCCCACTACGAGGACAACCCTCCGCCTTGCGATCGCACGCACCAGACGCCACGGGCCCCGCCCTTTGGGCGGACGGCGCTACTTCCAAAACACGGCCTAACCCCGCGGGCCCGGCCAGGCGGCCAGGCGCGCCGACAGCGCGGCCCCCGACACCCGGGAATTCACCCGAACGGCCCGCGCGGATGTCCCGCGCGACCGAATGACCCGAGGCTGGTCAGCATGCGGCTGCACCGGCCCAAGCTGGCGTGGTACCTACCGGCACTGGCCCTCCTCGTGACCTGTTCGGCGCCGCAGCACCCGGCGAACGCGCCGCGGCAGGGCTCTGCCGCGATCCACCCGGTGTCGCTGCGGCCGAACGTCGTGCTGCGCGCGGGATGGCACGCGGACGAGAAGGACGTACGGCCGGGGCTGGTCTACGACCACTCGGTCAAGGCGGTGTTCGTGCACCACACGGACAACCCCAACACGTACGACTGCAGGACCGACGTCCCCAAGATGCTGCTGGCCCTCGAACAGCGCCATATCGCCCTGGGCTGGGACGACCTCGGCTACAACTTCATCGTCGACCGGTGCGGCGGCATCTACGAGGGCCGGACCGGGAGCGTCGACCGCGACCCGCGGGGCTCGCACACCGAGGGCTTCAACAACGACACCGTCGGGATAGCGGCGCTCGGCAACTTCGGGGGCGGGCAGAAGGTGCCGCACGCGATGCTGGAGGCGATCGCCGAGATAGCCGCCTGGAAGCTCGACCCCGGGGTCAACCCGCTGGGCCGGGTGCGCCTGGTGTCGAGCAACAACGCGAGCCTCTACCGGAAGGGGACGGCCGCGGAGCTGAACGTGATCTCCGGCCACCGCGACGTCTACCAGACCGACTGCCCGGGCCAGGCGCTGTACGACGACCTGCCCTGGGTCCGGCAGGAGGCCGCGCGGCTGCGGCAGCAGGCCGCCCGGGACGGCTGACCCGCCGGGCCGCTCCGGTCACGGCACCGGCTCCGGTCACGGCATCCGGTTCCGGCCACTGCACCGGCTACGGCGCGGTGAAGAGCGCGGCGAAACCGGGCGCGAGCCAGGGCCTGCGACCCCAGGCGGCGATCTTGCCGCGGGCGAGGGCACCCATGCTGGTACGCCTGCCGAGCGCGAGCAGGAAGAACGTGACCGGCTCGGCCACGATCGTGCAGTCCGCGCGCCGCGGCGGCTCCCGCGTCACGGCCACCGCGCCGTCGGTGAACGTCACGGCGAGCCGGGGCCCGCCGCGCAACCTCAGGGCGTAGCAGGCGTTGTGGCCGGTGGCGGAGCGCGGGTCGACCACCCGGGGCATCGCCGTGGTCAGGAACGGCAGCGTGAGCGCGACCCGTTCGCGGTCGATCATGTGCGGCCGGCGCAGCGCCACCGCGATGTCGTAGCCGTGGCCGAGCATGTGGGTCAGCAGATACGAGCCGAGGGTGCCCAGATCCATCGGGCCCATCGGGGTGAGCACCTGCTCGTCCGCCGACCGAGCCCCGGTCGCGTCGGTGAACGCCTTCGCGTGCCGCACGATCTCGTCCGCCAGGATGGACGGGTCCCGCTCCGTGAAGGCTTGCAGGGAGGCGGAGTTGGCCGCCGCCAGGCCGCCCGGGGTCCCGTCGCCGTACGGCCGCTCTCGGCCGGCGGCGAGGTCGGCCATCAGCGCGTTGGCCAGGGCCAGATGGGCGGCTGCCTCGCCAACGGTCCACTGCGCGCCGGGAATCGGCGCGGCCGGGTCCGCACCCGCGCGGAGCAGTTCCGCGGTCCGCTCGGCGACGGCGTGGACGGCCGCGGACAGCGGTGACGCGGTGGTGGTCCCGGAGCGGGGGGTGTCCATGGTGCTGAAGGGTGACCCAACTCCGTACGTCTGTCCAGGGCCCCTACGTCCCCGCCGCCGCGCGGACCCGCGCCGCCCCCGTACGAGGAGGGCGGCGCGGATGCGTTCAGCGGGTGCGGGTGCGGGTGCGGGCGGCGGTGCCGGTGGCGCGCGGGCCGGTCAGTGCATCCACAGCAGGTACAGGCCGTTCGTGCCGTACTCGCAGATGTAGACCGGGCCGTGCACGGGCGCGTCGGCCTGGGCCTGGGCGACACAGCTGTCGTAGGTCGGGAAGTAGCCCATGAACATGAAGCCGCTGCCGGGAGGCGGGGACGCCTGCGCCGCCGTGGTGGCGACGCCGAGGCCGAGGATCGCGGTGGCGGCGACCGTGGCCGCGCGGGCGAGGACCTTCTTGCGCATGTGGATCACAACTCCTTTCCGGGCAGGCGGAGTTGCCTGCCGAATGGCCAGGGGTGTGGTGCAGGGGGTGGCGCGCGCGGCCCCCACACTGCCGGGAGCCGCCCTCCGTTTTCAATAGGTCCAGACCAATTGGTGACGGTGGGGCGGTTGGGTTTCCCGCGGTCACGCGCAGTGGCCCGCGCGGCCGGACCGATGAGTTTCGCCGGCGCGAGCGGTCCACTTGTACGAAGGTTCCGTTCCCGCGGCCGAAGACGGCCCGGGCGGACCGCACCGTCCGAAGCGCACGAGGAGATCGAGATGACCGCCGGCAGCCAGAACGGCCCCGCGAGCTACTTCCCCGCGATCGAGAAGAAGTACGGCCGCCCGATCGCGGAGTGGAAGGAGCTGATCCGTGCCTCGCCGCTGACCGGGCACATGGAAGTGGTCAACTGGCTGAAGGCCGAGCACGGGCTCGGGCACGGCCACGCCAACGCGCTGGTCGCCCACACCCGGGCGGAGGACGCGGCGGCCTGACCCCCGCCCGGCCTGACCCCCGCCCGGGTAGGGCGCGGCGGGTGGTACCGGTGCTACGGGCGGGCCGGGTCCGCCGCCGGTTCCTCCCGCGAGCCCGCTGCCGGGTCCGCCACCGAGCCCTCCTCCGTACCTGTACCTGTACCTGTAGCCGTAGCCGTACCCGTATCCGTTTCCGTACCCGCGCCGGCGCGGGCTTCCCTGCGGGACCTGGCCAGGGCCGGGTCGAGCACCGGCACGGCGGCGAGCAGGCGCCGCGTGTACGGGTCGCGCGGGTTGCCGTACACCTCGTCGGCGGTGCCCTCCTCGACCACCCGGCCCGCCCGCATCACCGCGACGCGGTCGCTGACCTGGCGGACCACCGCGAGGTCGTGGGCGACGAAGACCAGCGACAGCCCCAGGTCCCGCTGGAGTTCGCCGAGCAGGGCGACGACCTGGGCCTGCGTGCTGACGTCCAGCGCGGAGACCGGCTCGTCGCAGACCACCAGACGCGGGCGGGGCGCCAACGCCCGGGCGATGCCGACCCGTTGGCGCTGGCCGCCGCTGAACTCGTGCGGGTAGCGGTGGTACCAGGACGGTTCGAGGCCGACCCGCTCCAGCAACTCGCCCACCCGCGAGGTGATCTGCTGCTCGGTGAGGTCGCCCGCCACCCGCAGCGGGTCGGCGATCGACTCGCCGATGCTGCGGCGCGGGTTCAGCGAGGAGACCGGGTCCTGGAAGACCATCTGCAACTCCCGCCGCAGCGGCCGCAGTTGCCGCTCGCCGAGCCGCACGATGTCCTTGCCGCGGTAGCGGACGGCGCCTTGCGTGGGGTCAAGCAGCCGGACCAGCATCCGCCCCAGCGTGGTCTTGCCGCTGCCGCTCTCCCCGACGACGCCGAGGGTCTCGCCCTCCCGGACCACCAGGTCCACGCCGTCCACCGCGGCGAACCGGCCCCGGCCGCGCCCGAACTCCTTGCGCAGCCCGGCGGCTTCGAGCAGCACCTCGCCGCCCTGCCGCGGGTCGGCGACGGCCGCGCCGCTCAACTCGCGTGCGGGGGAGCCCTTTTCCCGGTCCGGTACCCCTTCCGGCGACGGTTCCGCTTCCGCCACCGATGCCCCTTCCACCGCCGGTTCCGCTTCCGCGGCGACCGGAGCGAGCCGGGGCACCGCGGACAGCAGCGCGCGCGTGTAGGCGTGGCCGGGGTTCGCCAGCACCTCGCCAGTGGGGCCGGATTCGACTGCGGCGCCGTGCTGGAGGACCAGCAGCCGGTCCACCGTGCCGGCGGCGACGCCGAGGTCATGGGTGACCAGCAGCAGCGCCAGGTCGGAGCCGGTGCGCAACTCGTGGAGCAGGTCGAGGACCTGCGCCTGCACGGTGACGTCGAGCGCGGTGGTCGGCTCGTCGGCGACGATCAGCCGCGGCTCGCAGGCCAGGGCCATGGCGATGAGCGCCCGCTGCCGCATCCCGCCGCTGAACTCGTGCGGCCGGGACCGGGACCGGCGGGCCGCCTCGGGGATGCCGACCCGGTCCAGCACCTCCACGGCCCGGGCGCGGCCGGCGGCGCGGGAGACCCGGCGGTGCACCCGGTAGACCTCGGAGATCTGGTCGCCGACCGCGAGGTAGGGGTCGAGCGCGCTGAGCGGGTCCTGGAAGACGACGGCGGCGACGCCGCCGCGCAGCCGCCGCAACTCCTCCTCGGGCGCCGTGAGCACGTCGGTGCCGGCCACCCGGACCGTCCCGCTCACCTCGGCGCCGGTGCCGCGGTGCAGCCCGAGCAGCGCGTACGCGGTGGCGGACTTGCCCGAGCCGGACTCGCCGACCAGACCGAGTGCCTCGCCGGGCCGCAGGGTGAAGCCCACCCCGTCGACGGCCCGTACCGTCCCGGACTCGGTGCGGAAGTCGATCCGCAGGTCGGCGACCTCGACCAGCGGCGCGTCCGTACGCCCGGGGGAACCGACCTCGGCCCCGGCCCCGGCCCCGGCTTCCGGCGCGGACGTGGACGTGGACGTGGACGCGGACAGCGGAGCGTTGGCGGTCACGCCAGCACCACCCTTCGGTCGGTGAGGGCGTAGAGCACGTCGGCGACCGCGTTGGCGACCACCACCGCGAGGCCCATGACCAGGACGATTCCCACCACCACCGGCAGGTCCTTCAACTGCACGGACTGCACCAGCTGCTGGCCGAGCCCGGGGACGCCGAAGAGCGTCTCGGTGAGCAGCGCGCCGCCGAACATCGTGCCCAGGTCCAGCGCGGACAGCGCGATCACCGAGGCGAGCGCGCCCCGCAGCGCGTGCCGGCGGACGATCGCGCCCTCGGGCACGCCGTACGCGCGGAAGGTGCGGATGTGGTCCTCGGCGAGCGTCTCCAGCATGGAACTGCGGGTCAGCCGGGCGTACTTGGCGGCCTCGACCAGGGCCAGCGCGAGCCACGGCAGCAGCAGGTTCCAGGCCCACTGCTCGGGGTCGGAGGTCAGCGGCACATACGTCGGGTACGGCAGCCAGCGCAGCCACGAGCAGCAGACCAGAAGCAGCAGGATGCCGGTGATGAACACCGGTGTGGCCGTGCCCAGCAGGGTGAACCCGGTGAGCAGCCGCTCCACGAGGGTGCCGCGGCGCAGCGCGGACAGCAGGCCGGTGCCCACCCCGATGACCAGCCACAGCACCATGGCGCCCAGCGCGAGCGAGGCGGTGGCCGGCAGCTTCTCGGCGACGACGTGAGTGACCAGGTCGCCGGTGCGGTAGGACTGGCCCAGGCACGGCGCCGGGCAGTGCAGGGTGCCCGTGCCGGTGCTGTAGTCGTGGCCGGCGAACACCCCCTGCAGGAAGTGCCAGAACTGGACGTACACCGCGTCGTCGAGGCCCATCTGGGCGCGGACCTGGGCGACCTGGGCGGTGGAGCAGCGCGGCCCGCAGGCGAGTTGGGCGGCGTCGCCCGGGGCGAGGTAGAACACGGCGTAGAGCACGGCGGCCAGCACCAGCAGCACGGCGGCCGCCTGGAGCAGGCGCCGCCCGGCGAAGCGGATCACGACGCGCCCCCCTTGCGGGTGCCGATCCGCAGCCGGCTGCGCGAGCGCGGGTCGAGCGCGACCCGCACGCCCTCGGCGAACACCGTGAAGGCGAGCACCGTGACGAGCAGCAGCAGCGCGGGCAGCAGGACGTACGCGGAGTCGGCCTGGTACCAGGTGGAGGCGGTGGAGAGCATCTGTCCCCACGACGCGGTGGGCGGGTTGACGCCGATGCCGAGGAAGGAGAGGCCGGCCTCGGAGACGATGTTGCCCGGCAGCAGGATCGCCGCGTAGGTGAGCACCGGGGCGACCAGCGCGGGCAGCAGTTCGCGGCGCGCGGTGCGCCAGCCACTGGAGCCGGCCAGCCGGGACGCGGCCACGTAGTCGAGGGACTTCTGGGCGAGCACCTGGGCACGGACGATCTTGGCGACGCCGCCCCAGGCGAGCAGGCCGAGCACCAGGGCGAGCAGCAGCGGGCGCGGGAAGCCGCCGGGCACCACCGCGAGCAGCGCGATGGCGAAGACCAGCGCGGGCAGCGTGACGAAGATGTCGGCGACGCGGCTGAGCAGCCCGTCCACGGCCCGGTTGCCGAGCCCGGCGGCCAGCCCGAACGCCGTGCCGATCACGACTTGCAGGATCGTGGCGCCGAACGCGACGGCGAGCGAGGTGCGCGCGCCGTAGACGAGCCGGGCGAACAGGTCGCGGCCGGTGCCGGGTTCGACCCCGAGCCAGTGCGTGCCGCTCACCCCGCCGAAGTGGCCGAGCGGGACCGCGCCGGCCCTGGAGTCCAGCAGCGCGGCGTGGTAGCTGGTGGTGTCCTGGCCCTCGACGGCGGCCAGCAGCGGTGCGGCCACGGCCACCAGCACCAGCAGCGCCACCACGGCGCCGCCGGCCAGGGCGGCGCGTTCGGCCCGCAGCCGGCGCCAGAACTGCCGTCCGCCGGGGATCGGCCCGCCCGGCACCGGGTCGCCGGAGGACGGTCCGGCCGCGGCCGGACCGTCCCCGGCGAGGGTGAGTTCGACGCTCACGACGTCACTTCACCGCGGCCTGGGAGATGTCCAGCACGCCGGTCCAGTCGCTGATCACCACGTTGCGGATGTTCTTGCCGAACAGCCGCTTGTAGACGGGGTGGACCAGCGGCACGGTCAGCGCCTGGGCGCCGATCTTCTGGTCCAGGGCGCCCCAGCGCTTCGCCGCCGCGCTCAGGTCGGTGATCTTGTCGATGGCGTCGATCTCGTTGTTGACCGACGGGTCGTTCAGCTGGGAGCTGTTGAAGTTGTAGCCGTCCTTCACGATCTGCCGACCGTCGAAGATCGGGCCGAGGAACGGGCCGCCGGACGGCCAGTCGGCGCCCCAGCCGGCCAGGAACAGACCCGGCTCGGTCTTCACGCTGTAGACCTTGTCGTCGAACGCGTTGTGCTCCAGGCCGTCGAGCTTGACGGTGATGCCGGCCTTCTTCAGCGCCTCCTGCACGGCGGTGGCGACCTCGGGGCCCTCCTCACCGCCCTTGTTGGTGTCGTGGGTGAGGGTGACGGTCAGCCCGTTCGGGTAGCCGGCCTCCTTCAGCAGCTCGCGCGCCTTGGCCGGGTCACCGCTCTTGCCCGCCGGGAACGGGTCGTAGGGCGTGTAGCCGAACGCGGCCTGCGGGGGCAGGAAGGTGGTGGCGGGCTCGGCGAGCGAGGAGCCGCCGTCGGCGTCCACCACGGTGGTCCGGTCGATGGCGTACGCGACGGCCTCGCGCACCTTGATGTTGTCGAACGGCTTCACCTTCGGGTTGAACGCCAGGTAGTCGGTGTAGCCGAAGTGGCCGGTGCCGACCCGGGCGGACAGCGCCTTGTCCCCGGTGGTCTTGGCGAGCTCGGCGGGGCCGAGGTTGGTGTCGGTGGTGACCGCGTCCGCGTCCTTGCCGACGCCCGCGGACAGCCGCTGGTTGATCACGGCCTGGTCGAGCCCGGACTGCACGTCGATGGTGTCGGGGTAGGCGCGCCGCTGGTCGTCACTGGCCTGCGACCAGTTCGGGTTGCGCCGCAGCACGATGTGCTCGCCGTTGTTCTGGTTGCTGACGACCTCGTACGGGCCGGAGGAGACCGGGTGCTCGGCGTACTTGGTGCCGGTGTCCTTCGCCTTGGGCACCGGCGCGAAGGAGGTCTGCGTGGCGAGCAGCGGGAAGTCGCCCTCGGGCTTGCGCAGGTGGAAGACGATCGTCTTCGCGTCGGGCGTCTCGATCGAGGACAGCCCCTTGGGGTCCTTGTACGGGCCCTGGTAGTCCTGCGCGCCGACCAGCCAGTCCCGCAGGTAGGGGGCGCCGCCGGACAGCTCCGCCGCGAAGGAGCGCTCGATGTCGTACTTGATGTCGGCGGTGGTGATGGCCGTGCCGTCCTGGTACTTCAGCCCGTCCTTGAGGTGGTACGTCCACACCGTCGCGTCCTTGCTGGGCTCGCCGGTGTTCGTGGCCAGGTCCGGGACGACCTTGTTGCCGGCCGCGCCGTTCTCCCGCGCGCGGGTGGTCAGGGTGCGGTAGACCAGCGAGGGGACGTTGCCGCCGCCGGAGGTGTAGAGCCGGGCGGGGTCGAAGTTGTTCTGCGGCTGGTTGTTCAGCACGTAGAGGGTGCCGCCGCGGTGCGGGGTGGAGTCGGAGCCCTTCGCGGCCGAGTCGGCGCTCTTGGGGCCGCAGGCGACGGCCCCTCCGGCGAGGGCGAGACCGACGGCTATGGCGCCCAACTGCCGTGGAGACAGGGACAAGCGAGACATGGCAGGGCCTTTCCCCGGGCGTGCGGTCGCCCGGGCGGGGGGAGGCGCGCGCCCGGGGCGCGCGGGACAAACGGGGATACGGGGATGCGGGGATGGGGCGTCATGCGGGGGATGGTCGGCCCGGGTGGTCAGCTGACCGTGCGGGCGGACCTGCCGGAAAGACCCCGGGCGCGGCAGACCCCCGACCGCGGTCGGGGGTGGCTCGGCGAAGGGGGGCCGGGTGCGCGATCAGCGACAGTGCACGTCGGCGACGCTGTGCCCGGTCACGCCGATCAGCGCCAGCTCGATGCTGGCGCGGACCAAGGGGCGGATGGGGCACAGGTGCATGGCAGAAGAGTGCGCAGACGCACCACGAATTGTCAAAGTCGGACGTTGATGATCACAAAGGAACACTTATGCACAGGGTGGGCCCTAGGGGCGGACGGCGCGGCGGACCTGCCACCAGGTGAGCCCCGCCACGGCGGTGGCCGCGACGGCGACCGCGATCTGCGGCTTCAGCCGGTCGGTCGGGCCGTTCACCCGCCTCGCGCGCACCGCCCCGTTCGACTGCCAGCTCAGGGTCGAACCGTTCGACTGCCCCGACAGCCACGAGCCGAACGACTGGAACGACCCGAGCGACACCGCGGACATCGCCGACCCCAGCGACCCGAACGACCCGAACGACGCCACCGACCCGACGGACAGCACCGACCCGGCCGCCCCGATGGACAGCACCGACTCGGTGGAGGCGATGGACAGCAACGAGTTGTGCGACCGGATCGACCAACGTGACGACATGCCCCCATCCTCCCCGATCACCCCGGTGCGGGCCACAGCGCGGGGTGCCCCGCGGGGGCGGGTCGCCCAGGGTGGCACCGTCCGCTCCCGGCGCGGGGGTTGGCGTTGGCGGGGGCGCGGGGCGCCGGGAGCGGGGTGGGGTCAGCTCTGGGTGTAGGTGTAGTGCGGGGAGTCGTACTGCGGGCCGTTCTTCTCGTAGGTGAACCAGTAGGTGACGACCGAGCCGGAGGTCAGGGAGCCGACGTTCTGGGTCCAGGTTCCGCCGTTGTCGGTCATCCGGAGGTTCTGCTGGCCGCCGCCGTTGACCTGGTAGTGCACGTCGACGTAGGCCGCGGGGGTGGTCGGCGTGAAGCTGATCAGCGCGTCGCTCGCGTCGACCCGGGTGGCGTTCGCGGTGTAGTCGGAGGTGGTGGTGCCACCGGTCGTGCTGCCGCCCGTGGTCGTGCCGCCGGTGGTGGTCCCGCTGGTCGTCCCGCCGTCGGTGCTGCCGGTCGTGGTGCCGCCGGTGGTCGTGCCGCCGGTGGTGCCGCTGCTCCCGCCGGTCGTCTGGTAGACCGCCATCCAGTCGACGCTCATGCCCGCGCCGGAACTGATGTCGGCCGACGGCGAGGTGCAGCCGCAGACCTTGTTGGGATACGAACCGCCGATCGCCACGTCGAAGATCGCGAAGAAGCCGTGGTCCACGGCCGCCTGCCAGGTGGCCGTGGAGACCTCGTTCTCGTCGACGGTGTAGGTCAGGTTGCCGTCGAGGTAGAACCGCAGCTGCTCGGCCGAGGTGTTGGTGCGGTCCACGATCACCGAGTAGGTGTGGTACCCGGTCTGGCAGCCCCCGCACGCCTGGAGCCCGCTGCTGATGCCGTCCGGGTCATGGCACTCCCCGGCCCAGACGCCGCAGTGGAAGGTGGTGGAGTGCTGGCTCAGCGCGTTGACGTCCTCCATGATGTCCATCTCGCCGATACCCGGCCAGTTGGTCGCCCCGACCGGCCTGGCGTCCGCGCCCATCGCCCAGAACGCGGGCCAGTAGCCCAGCCCGCTGGCCGGGTTGGGCTGCTCCAGCGACGCGCTGATCTCCAACTGGCCGCCGGCCGGCGCGGCGAAGTCGGTGCGCTGGGTCTCGATCCGGCCCGAAGTCCACTGCCCCGACGCGTCCTTGACCGGCTTGATCACCAGATGACCGGCGCCGTCCTGGTAGACGTTCGTCGTCGAGTCGGTGGCCGTCTCCAGCTCGCCGGTGCCCCAGTTCGCCGCGGCGCCGGGGTAGTTGTAGCCGGTCCCGGTGTCGTAGAGCCAGTTCGACCGGTCGAGTCCGGTGCCCGCGGCGCCGTTGAAGTCGTCGCTGAAGACGGTGCTCCACCCGGTGGGGGGTGCCGGCGCGGCCACCGCGGCCGAACCGCCGGAGACCGTCAGCGCGAGCACCCCGGCGAGCAGCAGGAGGAAGGCGCTGAGCACGGCGATCGGCCCCCGCCGACCACGACGGCGGCCGGGCGGACGGAGACGGAGCGGGGGACGGAGAGGGGGCGGGGGACGGAGCCGGAAACGGTTCTGGCCGCCTTGCGCGGCACCGGAGTTCGGCATGCGTGTCACGGGTGATCCCGACCTTTCTGCGGGTGCGACTTGGACCGCGGTGAGGCCGGACGCGGCGCGGAGACCGGAAGGTGCGCACCGGGGTGGGGGGTCCCGTCTCCTTCGCACCGCGTCGTGAGAGCGCTCTCAGAGCGGCGGATCGAGGCGAGTGTCGGGCTCCCGCCAGGTTCACGTCAAGGCGTCGGGCGGGATCGGGTGGGAATGCCCGCGGGTGCGGGGAGCGGGCGGTGGTGACCCGGGGGCGGGTGCGGCGGGGTACCCGGGGAGGCGTGCGGCGGGGTACCCGGGCGTGGCCGGTAGGGACACGCAGGAGGGGTACGCGGGCGCGTCGGCGGGGACCCCCTCGCCCGGCGTGCCACCAACCCCGGCTCCGTACGGCCGGGTTGACCTGCCTCCGCCACCCCGGTGCGGGAACCGCGGAAGAGTGCCCCCTTCGCCCTCCAACGGTGCCCCGGCGTACCTGGACGGGCGCCGGACGCTCCGGGTAGAACAAGAAGATCCGCTTGCTGGAGGAGGAGAACGTGGCTTCTGCCATGGACAGGGAAAACGCTCGCGCGCAAGGACGCGCGGCCGCTCCCGGGCGTCGCCCCCACGCTCCCGCGCACGCGCCCTCCCGAGGGATTCTCGGCCTTCAGAGCACGGCCGGGAACGCCGCCGTCGTGCAGATGCTCCGCAACGGCGGACCCGCCGGCGGCCGGAACGACCATGAGCACAGCGCCGGTTGCGGCCACGGCACGGAACAGGCCGCCGTGCAGCGCTCCGCGGTCCACTCGGTGCTGCAAGGCCCGGGCCGACCGCTGGACGCCGCGCTCCGCTCCGAGATGGAAGCACGCCTCGACGCGGACTTCTCCAACGTCCGTGTCCACACCGACAGCGCCGCGCAGCGCTCCGCGGCGGAGATCGGCGCCCGCGCCTACACCTCGGGCAGCCACGTGGTCATCGGCCAGGGCGGCGGCGACAAGCACACCCTCGCCCACGAGTTGACGCACGTCATCCAGCAGCGCCAGGGCCAGGTGGCCGGAACGGACCATGGCAACGGGCTCCGGGTGAGCGACCCGTCCGACCACTTCGAGCGCACCGCCGAGGCCAACGCGCAGCGGGTGATGAGCGGCCCCGTACCCACCAGGGGCCACGAAGCCGGCCACCAGGCCGACGACGCCGCCGGCGCCGCACTCACCCCGACCGTCTCCCGGGCGATCCAGCGCGTGTACGGCGGCCGTCACTACGTCCAGTACGGCAACACCACCAACGACGTGGGCACGTACATGAGCGCGGAGCTGCACCCCCGCTCCCTCGGCAAGGGCAGCTCCCCCCGGGTCAAGCCCTCGTGGTGGCCGTCGTCGAAGACCGCCACCGGCGCCTGGTTCGCCCGGAACATGGTCCAGGGCCACCTCCTCAACGAGAACCTCGGCGGCCCCGGGAACACCCTGACGAACCTCACCCCGCTCACCAAGACCGGAAACTCCAACCACCTTCACTACGCAGAGGCGAACGTGAAGAAGGAGATCAAGAACGGCAACGTGGTGGAGTACGAGGTCGTCGCCCACTTCGACGGGATCACGGGGCGGGAGCTGGGCGCGTCAGGCTCGGTGGCGGCCGACATCGACCAGAACTACCAGTACGTCATCCCCTCCCACCTCGCCTGCGACGTCCAGGTGTACGACCCCCGGGGCAAGTGGCTGTACGGCGAGAGCTGGTACGTGCGCAACACCAAGTAGCCCGGCGCAGCCGGCCGGACGCCTGGCGTGGTCTCAGGAGAGGGCCGTGCCGTCGGAGTTGACGAACTGCCAGGTGATGCCGGTGACGACACCGGTGCCGGTCGGGGCGAACTCGGTGAACGCCGGCTCGCTCAGGTCGATGTGGGTCGCGTCGCAGCTCGGGCACTTGTCCTCGACCGGGACGGTGATGGTCTGGCCGTTGTAGGTGACCTGGACCGAGATCCCGTCGCACAGCGGGTCGTTGTTCGGGTTGGCGGTGGTCCACCACTGGTACGACACGGCGACCAGGTACTGGCTGGACGCGTCGATGGGGGTGCCGCAGGCGCCGTAGCCGGCGTCGTCGTAGTACGTCATCTCGCCGGTCATGGGCTGGCCGATCGGCACGTCGGCCGCGGCCGGCCCGCCGCCGAGCAGAAGCAGCGCCGAGGCGCCTGCCGCGCCGCCGATCCAGTGGCCGATACGTCGCGCGATGCGCAATGTCCTTCTCCTGTCCGTCTGTTCAGCGTGGGGGGACTGAGCAAGCGTTCCGAGCAAGGCGTTCCGTGCGGCGCGCTCCGAGTACGGCGGGTCCGCATCTCTGACGGTACGCGAACAAGCGCTCCCCGGGTACGGGGCCTCACCCCGCCCGGGTGCCCTACCGCTCGGCGCCTTCCCGTTCGGCGTCCTCGGGGGGCGGGCAGGGCGGCAGGTGCATGGTGGCGAGGCGTTCGGGGTCGCCCACCGAGAGGATCTCGACGATACGGCCGCCGGCCACCGTGCACGCCATGACGCTGTGCGGCTTGCCGTTCGCGCGCCAGGCGATGATGCCGGTGCGGCCGTTGACCCGGGCGGGGCGGGCGATGATCGAGGTACCGGCGCCGAGCCGGGCCCGCTCGGCCACCGCGGTGGCGCCGTGCCGGACCACCAGACCGTGCGGAGCGTAGGAGCGCCAGGTCACGTCCGGGTCGAGCACCTGGAGCAGCCCCTCGAAGTCGCCGTGCCGTGCCGCCGCGAGGAACGCCTCGACCACCGCGCGCTGCTCCCGCTCGCCGGACGGGCGCGGGGTGCCCCGCACCTTGCGGCGAGCCCTGCTCGCGAGCATCTTCGCGGCGTCCGTGGACCGGTCGAGGATCTGGCCGATCTCGTCGAACGGCACCGCGAACATGTCGTGCAGCACGAACGCCAGCCGTTCGGCGGGGCCGAGGGCGTCGAGCACCACCAGTAGCGCCAGCCCGACCGACTCGGCGAGCAGCGCGGCGTCCTCCGGGGCGTCCTCGCCGTCCTCGGTCACCACCACCTCGGGCGGCGGGTCGTCGTAGGCGGCCTCGGGGTGGGCCCGGCGCGAGCGCAGCACGTCGATGCAGACCCGGCCGACCACGGTGGTGAGCCAGCCGGCGAGGTTGTCGATCGCGGCCGCGTCCTGGCGGGCCAGCCGCAGCCACGCCTCCTGCACCGCGTCCTCGGCGTCGGCCCGCGACCCGAGCATCCGGTGGGCCACCGCCACGAGCCGCCCGCGCTGCTCCTCGAAGGCACCCGCCAGTGCTTCGTCCCGAAGCGGTCCGGTCGTCATCTCGTCACCTTCCTCGATCAAGCCACGTCACCGCTGTGACGCGCCCGGGAGGAGGAAGGTAACCGGCCGGGATTCCCCCGGTGCGCCGGGGGCCGTCATTCGTGGCCGACGCCGTCGGGCAGCAGGGCGGCGGCCAGGGCGGTCGGGCCGTGGGCGGCGGCTCCCCGCGCGTACGCGACCGCGTACCCGTCGTCGCCCAGCGCCGCGCGGGCCGTTCGCTCGCAGCGGTCGCGTATCGGCTGGAGTTCCGGCGCCCCGCGCTGCGGGTGGCCGACGCTGCGCCAGTACGCCCCGCCGGTGCCGTAGACCGACGCGGCCTGTTCGGCGCGGCCGGCGGCGGCGAGCGCGGCGGCCAGCAGGTCGAGGCCGAGCGCTATGCCGAAGGAGTCACCGAGCAGGTGCTTGCTCTCCAGCATGGTGCGCGCGTACGCGACCGCGTCCTCGGGCTCGGCGGAGAAGAGGGCCACGACGGACAGCTGGTAGTCCAGGTAGGAACGCGTCCACACCTCGCCGATCTCCACGCAGTGCCGGCGCAACTCCAGTGCCCGCGCCCGGCCTTCGGCGAAGTCGCCCAGCGCGGTGAGGGAGAGCACCTCGACGAGGTGGCAGCGCAGCCGGTCGGGTGTGTCGAACGCGGAGCCGGGGACGGAGTCCAGCGCGTGGCTGCGGAGGGTGCCGGGAACGTAGCCCGGGGCGGACCCGAGCGCTTCCCGTACGGCGTCCAGGGCCGTACGCGACTGCCCGGTGAGCATGCCCAGCAGGCCGGTCAGGCAGGCGGCGGCGGCCAGGTCCTCGCTGTCGCCGCGCATCGCGACCATGGCCTGCACCCGGTCGCTGATGTCGGCGGCGCGGTCGTACTCGCCCTGGAGGGTGAGGGTCGCGCCGAGTCCGATCAGGGCGCGGGTGCGGGCGGGGCCGGGCGCGGTGTGCTGCTCCAGGGCGCGCTCCAGGTAGGACCTGGCCTCTTTGAGGTGACCGCAGCAGGTCCAGAAGTAGACCAGCAGACCGGCGAGTTCGGCGGCCGCGGCGCTGTCGTGGTCGAGCCAGTGGTCGAGCGCCGCGCGCAGGTCCGGGTGGGCTTCCTCGATCCGCCGGTAGCCGAGGAGCTGGTCGCGCCCGGACCAGGCGGCGTCGGCCCAGCGGGCGAGCCCGGTGAAGTAGTCGGCGTGCCGGTCCTGGGTGCCGGCGACCTCGCCGAGTTCGCACAGCCAGGTGTGGCCGTACTCACGGATGGTGTCGAGCATGCGGTAGCGGTCGCCGGAGCCGGCGTTCGGAGCGGTGGCGGGTACAGATACGGGACCGGGTGCGTGTGCGGGGCCGTTGCCGTTGCCGGACGTCGGTAAGGTGCCGGGCCCGGACTCGGTTCCGGTCCCGGGCTCCGCGCCCGGCCCGATCCTGCGGACGACGGACTGGGCGACCAGCCGCTCCAGGGTCGGCGCCACGGCCGCGGCGCCGAGCGGACCACCGGCGGCGACGGCCTGGGCCGCGGCGAGGTCGAACGCGCCGCGGAAGACGCTCAACCGCGCCCACAGCAGCCGTTCCAGCGGCGCGCACAGCTCGTGGCTCCAGCCGATCGTGGTGCGCAGCGTCTGGTGCCGGCGCGGCCAGGCGTACCCGGGCGAGGCCAGCGTGTCGAAACGCGAACCGAGCCCTTCGGCCACCTCGGCGACGGCACCCGGCCCGACCGAACCGACCCGCGCGGCGGCCAGTTCGATCGCCAGCGGAATGCCCTCCAGCCGGCGGCAGACGGCCTCGGCCGCCTCGGCCGCGCCCGGCTCGGCCAGCGGCGCGCGGCCCAGCCGGTCGGTCACCCGGTCGGTGAACAGCGCGAGCGCGTCGGGGCCGTCGGCCGGCAGCGGCAGGACCTCCACGAGTTCCTCGACCGCCGAGCCCAGCGGGCGGCGGCTGGTCGCCAGCACCGTCAGCCCGGGGGCCGCGGTCAGCAACTCCCCCACCAGATAGGCGCACGCGTCGATCAGGTGCTCGCAGGAGTCCAGTACGAGCAGCAGCCGCCGGTCGGCGAGCCACTCGCTCAGCGCGTCCAGCGGCATCCGCAGCGAGTGGTCCGCGAGGTCCACCGCGTCGCTGACGGTGGAGAGCAGCAGCTCGGAGCTGTCCAGGGTGCTGAGGTCGGCCCACCAGGCACCGTCCGGAAAGTGCCCGCGCCCCGCGCCCGCCTCGCGTTCCGCGCCTCCCGGGACCCCCGTATCCGCCTCGCCCGGACCGCCCCCGGTATCCGCCTCCGCCGCTGCAAGTGCTGCCCGCTGCGCCAACCGTGTCTTCCCGATCCCGCCGGGGCCCGTCAGCGTCACCAGCCGGTGCCGGGCCAACGCCCCCTCCAACCGGCCGAGTTCCGCTCCCCGACCCACGAAACTCGATGTCTCCTGAGGAACGTTGCCCGTCATGACCTCAGCCTGACACCAACCGGACACGGAGGGAAACTCACCCGTCACTCCGGTCCCCGGCCCCGGCACGGGGCGGGAGTTCGAGGCCGAGGTTCTCGCGGAGGGTGCTGCCCGTGTAGTCGTCGGCGACGACCTTGCGTTTGCGCAGTTCGTTGAGGAGCCCGTTGACGACGAAGTCGTGCTGGCGCGGGTCGGCGAGGCCGCTGAGCGAGATCACGTCGAGCACGCCGGCCCGGAAGCGTTCCTCGACGGCGTCGGCGAGTTGCTCGGGGGTGCCCGCGACGGCCCAGTGCCCGGTGTCCTGCGCGGCGATGACCAGTTCGCGCAGCGTGTAGCCCTGGCGGGCGTAGCCGGCGAAGATGTCGACGCGGCCGCGGCGGCGGTTGACCGTGGTGACGTCGGGCAGCAGGCTCTCCGGCAGCTTCGCGTCGAGCGGGAGTTCCGACAGGTCGACGCCGCCGCCGAGCATGTCGGCCACCTGCGCCCGGCCGCGTTCGAAGTCGATCGACTCCCGCTTGTCGCGGACCAGTCGGCGTGCCTCCGCCTCGGTGGCGCCGTACGTCGCGTGGAACGAGCTGAAGATCAGCGGCAGTCCGCCGGGCCGGCCGAACCGCTCGGCCTCGGCACGGATCTTCCGGGTGAAGTCCGTCGCGATGTCGAGGGTGGGGAGCGAGGTGAAGACGATCTCGGCGTAGCGCGCGCCCAGCGCCCGGCCCGCCTCGGACTGCCCGGCCTGGATCTGCACCGGGCGGCGCTGCGGCAGCGGCGGGATGTTCAGCGGTCCGGCCACGGTGAAGTACCTGCCGGCGTGGTCGATGGGGCGCACCCGGTCCCGGTGCAGCGTGGCCCGGCCGTCCGGGCCGGCGGTCAGCGCGCCCGGTTCCCAGCTGTCCCACAGCGCGTTGACGACCTCCAGCGACTCCGCGGCGCGCGCGTACCGCTCCTCGGGGCTGGGCAGGTCGCCCGGGCCGAAGTTCTCCTCGCCGACGGAGGAGGTCACCAGGTTCCAGGCGGCCCGCCCGTTGCTGACGTGGTCGAGGGTGCCGAAGAGCCGGGCCAGGTTGTACGGGTGGTGGAAGGTGGTCGAGACGGTCGCGATCAGGCCGATCCGCGAGGTCACCTGGCTCAGCGCCGAGACGAAGACCAGCGGCTCCTGCGACCCGATCGCGCCCTGGGCGCCGAAGCTGAGGAGGTCGGCGGTGAACAGCGCGTCGATCCGCGCCGCCTCGGCGAGTCCCGCCACCCGTATCGCGGTGTCCAGGGTGGAGCGGGCGGGGTCGATCGCCAGGTCGTAGGTCTCCGACGTGCCGCCGGCGCCGGTCACGGTCTTCAAGGTCCTGGGCGGCTTCGCGTTCACAGTTGGTCCCATCTCACCGCTGGCGGTGACGTCTCGGGGCTGGGGTTCAGGGGTTCAGGGGTTCTGGGATTCACGGGTACGGGGGATCGCGCGTACGCGGGTTCGTGGTTCCGCGAGCGCGTGAACTCACGCGTGCACGCCTTCCCGGAGCCTTCACGGCGAAGGCGAAAGCGAAGGTGGCGAAGGCGAACGGGCGCCCGGGCAGCGGAAGTCGACCCCTTCCGGGCTCCCTGCGGACGTGCGGCGCGGCGCCGGCGGAAAAGGGCGCGCGTCGACCGCTCAGCGCGGGGGAGAGGCGGGGCGGGCCGTCGTCAGCGACAGAGCGCGGTCTGGGTACGGCACAGGTCGACGTGACGCCGCTTCGTCCAGCCCGGCAGCGGAACCGCGGTCCCGGCCGGCCCGACGCGCGTTGCCCTCACGATGACTCCCATCGACCCGGGCGGCCGTCGAACGGCAGCCCTTCGACCCGCGGCTCAGGCGATCCAGGCGCCCCTCAGCCGCTCCTGACGGTACGGAACGAACGTACGCGGCAGGTGGGCGCCCCTGTCAAGACCGCCTCGGACCAGCCCGCGCCGCCCTGCGGTGCGCCGCCGCTCACCGTCGCGTCGAGTACGGGGCGGCATCCCGCCCCGTACGTACGCGCCGAACGCCTGCCTCGGCCGATAATGGGGTGGTGAGCAACCGGCGTCTGCGCGTGGTCCTGGCCGAGGACTCCGTCGTTCTCCGTGACGGCATGGTCGAACTGCTCGGCGCCCGCGGGTGTGAGGTGGTGGCCGCCGTCGGGACGGCGCCCGGGCTGCTCGCCGCGGTGGTCGACCATCGGCCCGACGTGGCCGTGGTGGACATCCGGATGCCGCCCACGCAGACCGACGAGGGTATCCGCGCCGCCGTGGAGATCCGCACGAGGACGCCCGGCGTCGGCATCGTGGTCTTCTCCCAGCACGTCGAGACCACCTGGGCCTCCCGCCTGCTGGCGGGCGGCGCGGCGGGCATCGGGTACCTGCTGAAGGAACGCGTCGCCCGCACTTCCGAGTTCGTGGACGCGCTGCACCGGGTCGCCGACGGGGGCACGGCACTCGACCCGGAGATCGTCACCCAGCTGATGCGGGGTGGCCGGCGCAGCCGGGTGGACACCCTGACGCCTCGCGAGCGCGAGGTGCTGGAGCTGGTGGCGCAAGGGCACTCCAACCGCTCCATCGCCTCGCTGCTGGTGGTGTCGGAGCGGGCGGTGGAGAAGCACGTGGCCGCCGTCTTCACCAAGTTCGGCCTGCGGGCGACGGACACCGACAACCGCCGAGTGAAGGCCGTCCTCACCTACCTGGCGGAGAACGGCAGCCGACCGGCCGTCACAGACGCGTCGGCAACTCGGCGGTGACCACGGTCGGTCCGCCGGGCGGGCTGTCGATCCGCAGCGCGCCGTCCACCGCCGCGAGCCGTTCGGCCAGGCCCGTCAGGCCGGTGCCGACGCCGAGCGCCGCGCCGCCGCGCCCGTCGTCGCGCACGGACAGGACGACCCGGCCGTCGGTCGCGCTCGCCTCGACTGCGGCCGAGCGGGCAGCGCTGTGCTTGGCGACGTTGGTGAGCAGTTCGGCGGCGCAGAAGTAGAGGGCGCGTTCGACCACGTGGTCCGGTCGTTCCGGCAGGTCCAGGTGGAGGGTGACCGGCACCGGCGAGGTGGCGGTGAGCCCTGGCAGTGCCTCGCCGAGGCCGCCGTCCAGCGTCACCGGGTGGATGCCGCGAGTGAGCCGCCGCAGTTCGGTGACGGTGTCGTCGGTCTGGCCGCGGGCGCGTTCCATCAGGGCGCGCAGCCGGGCGAGGTCCGGGCCGGCGGCGGGAGCGAGCGCGTCTTCGGCCAGCGAGAGGGTGATGGCCAGGGCGACCAGCCGGGCCTGGGTGCCATCGTGCAGGTCACGCTCCAGGCGGCGGAGCTCGTCGTTGTTCTGCGCGAGCAGCGTGGCGCGGGCGGTCTCCAGTTCCCGGACGCGCCGTTGGGCACGGGCCGGTCCGAGCAGCAGCCGGGCGAGCCGCCGGTTCACTCCGCTCAGCGCCCGAACCGCGCCGGGCACCGCGGCCAGGACCACCAGGCCCAGCGGTGTGGACGCGGCACCCATCCAGGGGGCGGGGCGCGGACCCGGTTCGAGCAGGCGTACCCAGAGCGGGAAGCCGATCAGCCAGCCGCAGACGAGGGGAACCGCCACCGCGGCGGCGAACCCGAGCACGCCGAGCGGCAGTCGCAGTACCAGATAGAGCAGCGACCGCCAGGCGATCGGGTCGGTCAGCACGACACGGCCACGGGCGACCACGCCCGCCGGGCGGGGCAGCCTGGCCGGCTGCTCGACGCGCTCGCCGAGCAGCCGGCCGACCAACTGCCGGTGCAGCGCGCCGAGACCGCGCGCGCCCCTCAGCGCGGCGGCCACGAACGGCAGGCCGAACACGGTGAGCGAGAGCAGCGTCCCCGCGTAGAACACGGCGAGGGCGTAGGCCCCGCCGAGCAGGGCGAGCGGCAGCCCGACGACCGCGAAGGCCCATTCGCCGCCCCGGACGGACAGGTAGCGCCGTTGCTCAGCCACGGTCGGCCACGGGGACCCGCGCGGGCCCGCCCGACGCGGGGGACAGCACCCGGCCGGCGGGCGGCGCGCCCGCCGACCCCTCCCGGGTGGGCGCCTGTTCGCCGGCCGTGCTCCCGCGGGCCGACTCGTCGCCGCGCTCAGTCACGGCTGCCTCCCGCCAGTCCTGCCGCGGGCCCGCGTATCGTTCGCAGGCCTGTGGCCGGGATGCCGGGGAGGGTCAGTGTTGTTGCGTCCGCGGCGATTCTGGTCGTGCTCTTGCTGGGCGGCCTGTTGCGGTGTTCAGTCATGGCTGCCTCCCACTAGCTCTGCCGCGGGCCCGCGTATCGCTCGCAGGCCTGTGGTCAGGATGCCGGGGAAGGTCAGTGCTGTCGCGCCCGCGGCGATCCACCAGCAGCCGGCCACCGGGAGGGACGGCATCGGCGACCCGCTCACCGCCGTGCTGAACGCCGCCGACGCGGCGCCCGCGACCGCCGCGCCGAGCAGGACCCCCACCGCCGTGGTCAGCACCGCCTCCGCGGTCAGCATGCGCAGCAGTTGCGAGCGGGTCGCGCCGATCAGCCGCAACAGCGCGAACTCGCGGCGCCGTTCGGCGGTCACGGCGACCAGGGTGTTGAGCGTGGAGACGGCGGCGAAGCAGACGAGCAGCGTCAACTCGGCCTGACGCAGCCAGACATCCGTGGCGGAAGTGACGCTGGACGCCGCCGCGCCCGCAGCGTGCCCGGCGGTTCTCGTCATGATCAGCATGGTGCCCGACAGGCCCACGAGCAGGGCGACCGGCACCACGGCGGACGACAGTCGCCGCGCGTACCCGCGCAGGTTGGCGTCGGCCAGCCACCCCGCACCGGGTGCCAGCGCCCGTACCGGTGCGCCCAACAGGGCCGCCAGGACGCGCGCCGCGAGCGGCCCCGCCAGAGCGACCGCGACCAGCAGAACCAGCGAGCCGAGCAATGCCGCCTGACCCGCCTTGTCCACCTGCTCCGCAGGGCGCGTCGCGGCCAGCCGCAGCAGCAGGCCGCCGCCCACCAGCACGCCGATCGCGGCGAGCAGACGCAGCGCACCCGTCCGCCCGTGCTCGGTCGAACTCGCCGTGAGGGCGGCCGCGGGCGTGATCCGGGAGATCCGCCGTGCCGCCACGGCCGAGGCCGCCAGCGCGACGGCGAGCGCGACGGCCGGCGCCACCAGCATCGGGATCGGGTTCCACGGCACCCGCACCCCCGGCGCCGCCATCCCTCGCCGCTGCATCGCGGCGAGGAAGCCCCGGGCCGCCGCGGCACCGGCGGCCCAGCCCGGCGCGGTGACCACCAGCGTGGTCACCACGACCTGACCACGGACCAGGCGCCGCACCTGGCGGGGTGTCGCCGCGATGGTGCGCAGCAGGGCCAGCTCCCGGTGCTGCTGGCGCAGCGCGAACCCCAGCGCGTTGACCACGACGAAGAACGCGACCAGCACGGCGATCTCACCGAAGGCGCCGGCGATCACCATCAGGCTGGGCCCGGTGGTCGCCTTCCGGGCTGCCGCCGGGGCGGTGGCGCCGGCGGCGAACAGCAAGCCGAACAGGGTCAGGGTGGCGATGGCGAGGAAGAGCGCGACCGCCAGGCCGACGAAGGCAGCCGGACGGCGGCGCATCTGCCCGAGCGCGAGCGAGGTCACAGCCCTTCCCCGCCCAGCCGGCTCAGGGCTTCGCCGACCTGGGCGGCGGTGGGCCGGTCGAGTTCGTCCACCAGCACGCCGTCGGCGAGCAGCAGCGCCCGGTCCGCGTACCCGGCGGCCACCGGATCGTGGGTCACCATCACACAGGTCCCGCCGCTCTCGTCCACACCGGCGCGCAGCAGGGCGAGGATCTCGTGGCCGGTGGCCCGGTCGAGCGCGCCGGTCGGCTCGTCGGCGAACACCATCGGAGGACGGGAGACCAGTGCCCGGGCGATGGCGACCCGCTGCTGCTGCCCGCCGGACAGCTGCCCGGGCCGGTGCCGCGCGCGCCCGGCCAGCCCCACCCGGGCGAGCGCGTCCAGCACCCGGCCCCGGTCGGGCCGCTCGCCGGCCAGCCGGCCCGGCAACTCGACAT
This sequence comes from Streptomyces sp. NPDC088194, assembly GCF_040702025.1. Lineage (NCBI taxonomy): Bacteria > Bacillati > Actinomycetota > Actinomycetes > Kitasatosporales > Streptomycetaceae > Streptomyces > Streptomyces sp. NPDC088194. Next base: position 22,528 of record NZ_JBFBIV010000001.1, read on the forward strand.
TCTGCGCGACGGTCATCGCGGGCATCAGGTTGAACGCCTGGAACACGAACCCGACCCGACTGCGCCGCAGTGCCGCCAGCCTCCGCTCGGGCAGCCGGGACACCTCGGTACCGCCCCACCAGACAGAGCCCCGAGTGGGCCGGTCCATCCCCGCCAGGCAGTGCAGCAAGGTGGTCTTGCCGGAGCCGGAGGGCCCCATCACCGCCGTGAACGTCCCGGGCGCGAAGGCCACCGACACCCCGCGCAACGCCCGCACGCTGGCGGCACCGCGTCCGTACTCGCGGTGCAGGTCCTCCCCTCGGGCGGTGGTGCCCGTCCTGGTATCCCTTGTCGTCTCAGCCATGCCCTCATCCTCGGCGGGCGGAGCACGGCGATCGATCCTGCCCGCCCCCGCATCGGCAGTTCGGAAAACCGCACCCCGGTAGGCGCCGCGCCGCCTCGCTCGGCCCCGCCCCGCGCCGCTCGGCAATCCCGGCCCCGCGCCGCTCGGCAACCCCGGCCCCGCCCCGCTCGGCAACCCCGGCCCCGATGACGAATACGTTTCATCTTCATTGACAGCCCTCGCCGTTCCCATCAGGATGACAGCCGTCTCACCGCTGCTCTGAAGGAGGCTGTCGCGGTCTCCTCTGATGAATCGTTTCATTCGGAGGCTTGGAATGGCGCAGTCCCGACGGTCCGGTCACGGGCCCCTCCTGCTCCTGGCCGCGCTGACCGCATGGTTGACCGCGGTCGGCCTCGTCCTCGGGACCGCGATGCCCAGCGCCGCCGCGGGCCCCGTCGGTTCCCCGGGTTCCCCCGGTTCCGCCGCCACCCGCGCCGCCCCGAACCACCTGACCGTCGGCGGCCTGACCGCCCCCGCCGACGTCGCACCGGACGCCACCCCGCTGCTGGGCTGGCAGGTCGGCGCGGGCACGCAGCGCGCCTACCAGGTCGAGGTCGCCACCACCGCCGCCGCCCTGGCCGGCCGGCCCGACGTGTGGAACTCCGGCAAGGTCTCCTCCCGCGCCAACGGCACCGTCGCCTACGGCGGCCCCGCGCTGCGCCCCGCCGCCGGCTACGTGTGGCGGGTGCGCACCTGGGCCCCCTCGGGCGCCGCCTCCGCCTGGTCGGCCGCGGCCTCCTTCGGCACCGGCCCCGGCAAGGCGTGGCCGGGCGCCGCGCCCATCTGGGCCGGCAGCGCCTCCTGGAGCGACTACACCTTCCAGGGCAGCTTCGTGATCGACGCGAAGTACGCCAGCGTCACCTTCCGCGAGTCCGACACCCGCGACTTCTACCTGTGGCAGTTCAAGGGCAACGGCGAGAACACCATCGCCCCGCAGGTCCAGAAGGACGGCGCCTTCTCCAACCTCAAGGCGGCCGAGCCGCTGCCCTTCGCGCTGGTCGACGGCACGGCGTACGACTTCCGCGTGGTGGCCGCCGGTGCGACCTTCACCACCTACCTCAAGGCCGCGACCGGCACCGGGTGGACCCTGGTGGACACCACCACTGACGCCACCTTCGCCTCGGGCGGCATCGGCTTCCGCACCGGCAGCACCGAACAGGCCACCTTCGACGACATCACCGTCACCGCCCCCGACGGCACCGCGCTGTACGCCAACGACTTCAGCGACCCGGCGAACACCGACTTCAGCTGCGGCACCGTCACCGGCCAGGCGCTGTTCGTCGACAAGAGCAAGAACTGCGGCACCGGCTTCGGCGGCGCCGACTGGGCGTTCCTGCGCGGCGACACCACCCTGGCGAAGGGCCGGCACATCGCCTGGGCGCACCTGTACGCGACCGGCTCCTCCACCACCCCCGGCCGCCAGTTCGTCTACAAGATGTGGGTCAACGGCCGCTTCGTGGGCGTCGGTCCGACCCGGCCGGTCGGCACGGAGACCCGCTACGACGGCTACGACGTCACCTCGCTGCTGCGGCCGGGCGCCGCCAACACCATCGGCGCGCTCGCGTACACCACCAGCGACCAGCGCTTCCTCGCCGACCTCGTGGTCCGCTACACCGACGGCAGCACCCGGACCTTCGGCACCGGGCCCGGCTGGAAGGCGGAGAGCGGCGCCAAGGTGCTGCCGAGCGCGGGCAGCATCGGCACCAGCTACTACACCGCCCCGGTCGAGGACTTCGACGCCCGCGCCTACCCGACCGGTTTCGCCGCACCCGGCTTCGACGACGCGTCGTGGCCGGCGCCCGTGGTCAAGAGCGCCTTCGCCGACCTGGAGCCGACCCCGACCGCCAAGGTCCGGCAGAAGCCGGAGAAGCCCGCGTCGGTGGTCGAGTACGCCCCGGGCGACTACTACGTCGACTACGGCCGCAGCTGGATCGGCGGCCTCTCGCTCGACCTCACCGGCAGCGCGGGACAGCGACTGGACATCCGCTACGGCGAGGTGCCCGCCGGCACCGACACCGTCCGCTACAAGACCTCCGCGGGCAACACCTACGAGGACACGTGGACGCTGAAGGCCGGCGGCCAGCACCTGGAGACCTGGGGCCTGCGGGTCTTCCGCTACGTCCAGATCACCGGCGCCCCCACCGGCCTGCGCGCCGCGGACCTCACGGCGGAGGCGTACGTCTACCCGTTCGACGAGTCGGCCGGCACCTTCGACTCCTCGGACAGCTCGCTCGACCAGGTCTGGACGCTGTCCAGGAACACCGTGGAGATGTCCGACCAGAACCTCTACGTGGACTCCTGGGAGCGCGAGCGCGGGGTCTACGAGGCCGACTCCTACCTCCAGTTGATGGCGAACCTCTACACCGGCGGCGACGCCTCACTCGGCGACTACTCGCTCAACTTCCTCCTGTCGAGCCGCACCTGGCCGACCGAGTGGCCGATGTACCTGATCCTCGCCTTGCACGACAGCTACCAGACGACCGGTGACGCCACCGCGCTGGCCGCGAACTACGCGTCTCTACAGGGGAAGTTGCCCGACCGGTGGTTCGACCCGGCGAGCGGGCTGATCCACAAGACCACCGGCGACACCGGCGCCGGCAGCTGCAACGACTGCGACATCGTCGACTGGCCGGCCTCCGAACGCGACGGCTACGTCTTCAGCTCCTACAACACCGTGATCAACGCGATCAGTTACCGCAGCTACCGCGACATGGCCGACATCGCCACCGCGCTGGGCCGCACCGCGGACGCCACCGCCGACAACGCCAAGGCCGACGCGATCAAGTCCGCGGTGAACGCCACGATGTGGGACGCAGCCAAGGGCGCGTACCGCGACGGCCTCGACGACAGCGGCGCCCCGATCGGCCACTACGCCGTGCAGGCAAGCGTGTTCGCCACCGCGTTCGGCCTCGCCGACGACCAGCAGGCCGCGCGGGTCGCCGACTACCTCGGCACGCGCGGCATGGCGTGCAGCGTCTACTGCGCCGCGTTCATGATCCAGGCGCTCTACGACGGCAACCGGCCGGACCTGGCGCACGCCATGCTCACCTCCACCGGCACCGACAGCTGGCTCAACATGATCAAGGCCGGCGCCGGCGCGACCATGGAGGCGTGGGACCTCTCCTTGAAGTCCAACACCACCTACTCCCACCCCTGGGCGGCCTCGCCCGCCTTCGACATCCCGCAGGACATGTTCGGCATCCGGCCGACCACCCCCGGCTACGCCACCTTCGACGTCAAACCCCAAACCGCCGCGGTGCGTTGGGCCCATGTCACGGTGCCCACCGGCAAGGGGAGGATCGGCGCGGCCTTCGACACCGCGGCCGGCGGCCGGGTCGACACCGGGGTGAGCGTCCCGCCCGACTCCAGCGCCGACGTCTACCTGCCGGGCGGCTCGGCCACCGCCACCGCCGTCTACCTGGACGGGCGCCGGGTCGCCGCCACGTACGGCAACGGCTTCCTGCGGGTCGCCGGGGTGCAGCCCGGCTGCCACGTCCTCACCACCGACCCGGGAGGGTCCGCCTACCGGGACACCAAGCTCACCGGCATCTGCCCCGACGGCTACCGGGCTCCGGCGCGACACGGCCGGTAGGACGCGGTCGGGAGGGCACGGCCGTCAGGCGTGCGGTCGGTAGGGTGCGCCTTATGCCGGATGTCGCCGCCCTGCCCGAGCCGTTCACCCCGTCGACCGACCCCGCGGCGCTGGCGGACCTGCGCGCGCGGCTGCGCGCGACCCGCTGGCCGGACGCGCCGGCCGACGCCGGCTGGTCGCTCGGCACCGACCTGGACTACCTCCGCGAGCTGGTCGCGTACTGGGCCGACGGCTTCGACTGGCCGGCGCAGGAGGCGGCGCTCGCCGCGCTCCCGCACTTCCGCGTCCGGCTCGGCGGCCTGGGCATCCACTTCGTCCACGCGCGGGCCGCGGCCGCGCCGGCCGGCACAGCGCTGCCGCTGGTGCTCAGCCACGGCTGGCCGGACTCGTTCTGGCGCTACGCGAAGGTCGTCCCGCTGCTCACCGACCCCGGCGCGCACGGCGCCGACCCGGCCGACGCGTTCGACGTGGTCGTGCCCGACATGCCCGGCTACGGCTACTCCGACCGCCCGACCGGCCCGCCGCTGAACTCCATCGCCGTCGCCGGCCTGTGGGCCGAGCTGATGGACGTCCTCGGCTACCGGCGGTTCGGCGCCGCGGGCGGGGACATCGGCAGCCATGTGAGCCGGTACCTCGGACTCGACCACCCCGAACGGGTCGTCGCCGTGCACCGTACCGACGCGGGCGTGCCGGTCTTCGGCGGCGACCCGGCGGATCTGGCACCCGAGGAGCGCGCCTGGTTCGAGAGCGTGGCGGCGTGGGGCGGGGCCGAGGGCGCCTACGCCGCCATGCACCGTACGAAGCCCCAGACTGCGGCCTTCGGCCTCACCGACTCGCCGGCCGGGCTCGCCGCGTGGATCGTCGAGAAGCTCCGGTCGTGGAGCGACTGCGGCGGCGACATCGAGCGCAGCTACACCAAGGACGAGATCCTCACCAACGTCACGCTGTACTGGCTCACCGGGACCATCGGCTCCTCGATGCGGATGTACGGCGCCAACGGCGCGATCCCGCCCGCCCAGCTCGCCCGCCGGGTCGAGGTCCCCTCCGGCTTCTCCCTCTTCCCCGGCGACATCGCCCGCCCCCCGCGCGCCTGGCTCGACCGCACCGCGAACGTCGCCTACGTCAACGAGCCGCCGCGCGGCGGCCACTTCGCGGCGTTCGAGGAGCCCGAGCTCTACGCCGAGGAACTGCGTGCCTTCTTCCGCCCCTTCCGGCGCGCGCTCTAGGAGGCTTTCCGGGCGCTGGAGGGCTCGGGAGAGCGCTGGCGGACGCCGCCGCGGATTCCCCCCGGGGCGGGTTGTCGGTGCTCGCGGCTATCGTGGCCTGCGTCGCGGCATGTGCGGCCGGCGAAGGGGGCCGGTGTTCGCGCAGGGCCGCTCTGTGACGATATGCGGATGGCGAGCGGTCCTGGGGAGGGTCCGCCCGCGCGCCAGGGGTGGGAGAACGCCATGGGAAACAACGGGGATTCCATACCGGACGAGGAGTGGGAGCGCTTCCTGCGGGAGGCCGAGGCCGGGACGCGCAGCGCGCCTGTGGAGCCGTCGGCGCGGGCCCGGATGGTCGCACGGCGGCTGCGGGAGGAGGCCGGACCCCCGGAGGGATGGCGGGCCCACCAACCGCCCCGGCGCGGACGGGCCAAGGCGTGGTACGCGGTCGGACTCCTGCTCGTGGTGGGGCTGCTGGTCGTGGCGCTGGACCCGGGGCGGGCCGCCGGATGGTTCGGGGGCGGTAGCGGAAACGGCGACGGGAAAGCCGGCCGCGCGGACGCGTCGCCCACCGCGAAGTCGTCATCCCGACTGCCCACGCCGGAAGAGCCGTTCAGAGGATCGCCGGCGGCGCAGTGGGACGACGGCACAGCCGGGATCAGCATGCCCACCGCACGGGCGACCGGTTGGATGACCGAGAAGCAGGTGGCGCGGGCGCTCCAGCAGAGCCTGGACTTCCTGGCGGCGGCCAGCCTCGACCCGGCGGTGATGCGCGGGGAGCGGCCGAAGAAGGCGATCGCCCTGGTCAATCCGCACCAGAGCGACGTCCAGGACTACCTGTCGACCGCGTTCCGCACGCCCAGCCAGGAGAACGACCCTCTGCTGATGTTCAGCCGCTTCGCGCAGACGAAGGTGCGGCTGGTGGGGAGCGTGGTCAAGACGCGGGGACGGATCACGTTCCGCGAGGGCAAGCGCGGCGCGCTGGAGGTGACCAGCGATGTCACCTACGTCTACCCGGTCGTCCGCGCCGCGAAGGGCAGCGACGAGGTCGCGCGCACCATCGTGCGCCGCGAGACGGTGATGAGCTGGGACGACCCGGCGAAGGTGATCACCGAGCCGGGGACGTTCTCCTTCGTCTCCTACAAGATGGACGCCACCAACGGCGGTTGCAGCAACTACACGGGCTATTTCCGCCCCGAGTTCACCGCCGACCGCGCCCCGAGGAGCCCCGGAAGCGGCCCCGAGATGGACCCGTACGACCGGACCACCTCGATGAGCGAACGCCTGCGCGAGGCCGACGGAACGGAGTGCGGGACGGCCACGCGATCGTGACCGATCCCGGTCACCAGGGGTAGGGAAAACCCGACCGTGAGGTCTCGACCTGGCTGTCATGACCTGATGGGGCCGGTCGAACTGGAATGGCCGGGTGGCTATTCGTCGATTTCACGGTTCCGCCGATCCGCGAAAGCGGTGGGGTGCGGGATGGCTCGTCGCCGCTTTCTGGGCTTTCGGATTTCCGCTGGTCTCCGGCCTGGAAACCCAGCGGATCTGGGGATTCTGCGCGGGAACCGGCTATCTCTGCGCCGCGGTTGCCGCGTTCCTGCCTCCGCGCCCGCCCGCCGGCAGCCCGGCCGGCGTACGGGCCAGCGCAAGGGCGGGCATACGGGCCGGAGCACGGGCCGGCGCATGGGCGGGCATACGGGCCGGAGTCGGGTGCGCGCTCGCCGGGGCCGTCGTCCTGCCGTTGCTGTACTGCGTGTTGAGCGGCCGCGCGCAGAGCGAGGTCGGCGTCATCGAGCGCTCCGGGCAGCTCCTGCTGCACGGCCACAGCCCCTACGTCGCCCACCCCCGGACCGTCCTCGACTACGACCCCTACCTGCCCGGGATGGCCGCCTTCGGGCTGCCGCGGGCCCTGTTCGGCGACGGGGGCCCGCTGCTTCGGCTGCTCGGCGACGCCCGCGTGTGGTGCGCGCTCGTCCTCCTCGGCTGCCTGGGGCAGGGACGCCGCATCCTGCGTACGCCGGTCGCCGGCGAAACGGCATCGGTAGAGGATCGGTTGGGGTACGGCACCGCCTTCGCCGCCCTGGTCGCCTCGCCGGTGGTGGCACTGCCGCTGTGCGTGAGCGGAGTGGACCTTCCGCTGACCGGTCTGCTCTGCCTGGCGCTCGCGCTGGCCGCCCGAGGGCGGCCCACCGCGGCGGGGCTCGCCGTCGCGGCGGCCTGCGCCCTCAAGTGGACGGCGTGGCCCGCTCTCGCGGTGGCGGCGTCCTTGCTGGCGCACACCGCGGGCCGGCGGGCCGCCCTGCGCTTCGCGGGCGTCTCGGTGGCGGGCACCCTCGCGCTGGTCCTGCCCGGAGTGCTGTGCTCGCCCGGGGCGGTGGCCGAGCAGGTGGTCGCCTTCCCCACGGGACGCGGCCGGTTGGCGACCCCGGCCCGGAGCCTGCTGCCCGGCCGGCTGCTCGCGGAGTCGGGCCCCGCGGGCTGGTACGCGGCCGTCGCGCTCCTGTCGGCGGGCGCGCTGGCGGTGGGCGCCTCACTGGTCGTACGCCCGCCGTCCGACGCTGTGGCGGCCGCCGACCGGCTCGCGCTGGGCCTGTGCGCGGGGTTCCTCCTCGCCCCGGCCGGGCGGTTCGGGTATCTCGCGCTGCCGGTCACGCTGGCGGTGTGGACGCGGCTGGCCGGCACGGGGAGCCGGGTGGGACGGGCGGCGGAGCGGCGGGCGCCGGAACGGGGTGCCGGACGGGAAGCGGAATGTCGCTCGGGGCGGGAAGCGGAGGACCCGGACGCGGCGGTGCGGCCGGGGCGGGAGGTCGCGGTCGGGCCCGGCCGGGCGGTCCGCGCTCGGCGGGCGGTCGGCGGTCGGCGGGCGGTCGGCGGTCACCGTGCGGTCGGCTCTCCCGCCGGCCGGTCGGCGTCGAGGTGGCCGCGCAGATAGGCGAGGACGGCCAGCACCCGCCGGTTGCCCTCGGCGGGATCGAGGTCCAGCTTCATGAAGATGTTGCCGGAGTGCTTGACCACCGACGCCTCGGTGACGGTGAGGCGCCGGGCGATGGCCTGGTTGTTCAACCCCTGTGCCATCAGGGCGAGTACCTCCCGCTCCCGTGGCGTCAGCCGCAGCAGCGGCTTGGCGGCGCTCTGCTCCCACAGCAGCACCCGCACCACCTCCGGGTCGATGACGGTCCCGCCGCCCGCCACCCGGTCCAGGGCGTCGAGGAACTCCGCCACCTCGCCGACCCGGTCCTTCAGGAGATAGCCCAGGCCGCCCTGGTCCGGCGGCCCGCCGAGGAACAGCCGCGCGGCATACGCGCCCGCCACGTACTGGGAGAGCACCAGGACCGGCAACTCCCGGTGTCTGGCGCGCAGTTCGAGGGCGGTACGCAGGCCCTCGTCGCGGAAGGCGGGCGGCATCCGTACATCGGTGATGACCACGTCGGGCCGGTCGGCGTCCACCGCGCGGGCCAGTTCCGCGGCGTCGCGGACGGCGGCCGTCACCTCGTGGCCGACACGGGAGAGGAGTTCGACGAGTCCGGCACGCAGCAGCACCGCGTCCTCGGCGAGCACTACACGGAGCACGGGACCTCCAGGGTGAGACGGGTCGGGCCGCCGACGGGGCTGGTCACCTTGAGCCTGCCGTGCAGCACGGCCACGCGGTCCGCGAGTCCCTGCAGCCCCGCACCGGCCGAGGGGTCCGCGCCGCCGCGTCCGTCGTCGGTGACGGTCACGGTCAGCAGGTCGCCCGCCAGCCGCGCGGCGACGGTGACCGCTGAAGCGCCGCTGTGCTTCGCCGCGTTGGTGAGCGCCTCGGTCACGGTGAAGTAGGCCACGGTCTCGACGGGGCCGGGCAGCCGGTGCGGGAGGTCGACGTCGACGGTCACCGGGACGGGGTGGCGCAGCGCGACCTCGCTGGTGGCGGCGGCCAGTCCGTGGTCGGTGAGGACCTGGGGATGGATGCCGCGGACCAGCCCGCGCAACTGGTCCAGGGCCGCCCGGGCCTCCGCGCGGGCCCGGGAGACCAGCTCGGCGGCGGGCGTGCCGGCCGCGTCCTGGCTCCGCAGCTCCCACTCGGCGAGCCCCAAGGTCATGGTGAGCGCCACCAGTTGCTGCTGGGCGCCGTCGTGCAGGTCGCGCTCGATCCGGCGCCGCTCGGCCTCGAACGCGTCGACCAACCGGACCCGGGACCGGGTGAGTTCCACCACCCTGGTGCCGAGGTCCGCCTCGACGGCCGGCAACAGCGCCAGGGCGACGCGCACTTGCGCGCCGGCCAGCACCCCGCCCGCATAGGCGCACACCGTCAGCCCGGCCAGACCCGCGGCCGTGGCGGGCAGGGCGGCGACCGGACCGCTGATCGACCTGCCGGGGATGAGCATCAGGGTGTCCGGGGCGATCAGCCACGCGAAGACGGGCGTGGTCACCAGCAGCGCGGAGAAGCCCAGCAGCGCCGTGAAGCCGAGACCGGCGGCGGTGAACACCACGCCGAGCACCAGCGCGTACCCGAGTTCGCGCCAGGTGGCCCGCTCCTTGAGCCGGGCGCGCAGCCAGGGCAGTGCCCCGACGCCCGGCAGTGAACCGTGCGGGTCCGGCAGCGGCTCCGGCTCGACCAGGCGCAACCTGCGCCGCTCCACCGCCGCGACGGGCACCCCGCAGGCCGCCGCGGCCATCAGCACCAGCACGCCGACGCCGACCACCGAGAGCCCGAGCCCGACGACGAGCAGCGTGGTCAGCGCGACCAGGACCGCGCACCCCACGACCGCGCCCGTGCACAGGTAGGCGGCGCAGCGCAGCGGCCACCGGGAGAAGAGGAACCGCACCGGTCGCCGGCGCAGCGCGTCCCACACGGCAACGGTCATGGCCTCTCTCCTCCCGCCGGTCGCGCGCGCCCGTTTCCTCCCCTTGAGGACTCCGCTCCGGCGGAGCGGGTTGCCTGGTGGGGAGGGGCGGTGGGCCCCGGGTGGGGAGGGGCGGACGGGCGGCGGCCGTGCTGCCGCCGGCGGGGTCGGAGGGTCGGGGGCGGCCGGGGAGGACTGACAGATCGGCGGCGAGGTGCTTATGATGCCCGGGATGATGAACTTCTCCTCGTACGGATTGGGGGACTCGTCCGCGCAAGGTGAGTGCTGATGGCACTTCACTTCGCGAACGGGATTCCGCCCCGCCTGCTGATGTGGCAGCGCGTACGCGAGTACGCCGTGCCACCGTCCATGATCGGGACCGTGACCGCACGGCGTGCGGTCGGCGACTGGGCGGGGGCCTGCGCCGCCGCCCGGATCGACGTCGATCTCGATCTGCGCGCCGTGCGCGACCGCCACGGCACCGATGTCGCCACCCGACTGCGAGCGGATCTACGCCGGTTGGCGCCGGATCTGCTCCGCTGGCACCTGCCCAGGACCGCCCCCGACGGGCGGCTGCGGCCGGGCCTGACCCTCTGCCTCGCCCGGTACGGAAGCGCGCGCACCGCACTGGACCTGGTGGTGCGGACCCCGCCGTCCTGGGCGGACGCCGGCCAGCGGCTGTCGCTGGCCCTGTGGGAGGGGCCGGGGCACGACACCCCCGAGCCGCCCCCGCTGTGGCCGCACCCCCACCCGCACCCCGGTCCGCATCCGCACCCGCACCCCGACCGGCGGTTCCGGCTCGACCTGCACCGGCACCTCTGGGACGCCCGGCGCAGCGGCGAACTGGCGTGGCGGTGCGGCGCGGAGGGCGCGCCAAGGTCCAGGACCCTGTCCTCGGCACCTCCCGAGGTGCCCCTCGACGAGGCCGCCACCGACACGGACTCCCTGTGGGCGGCGGCGACTTGGGCCGCGGAGGCGGAGCTGCTGCTGCGGGCCGAGGGCCGTCCGCGCGGCGCCTTCACCGTACGGCTCGGGGCGCGCCGCCGCGCGGTGCTCGAACTCGTCGCGCCCGACGACAGCCACGCACCCACGTGCCGGCCGGTGCGGGAGGCGCTGCCGCCGCAGGAGGTCGCGGCGCTTCCGATGCTGCCGGAGGTCGCGGCCCGGGTACTGCCCGATCTGGAGCTGCTGCGGGCCGGGTTGGTCGCGGCGGACCGGCTGCATCCGCTCGTCGCGGCGGCGTTGGCGGCGTACGTCTCGGCCCCGTCGGCCGGTCCCGCCCCCGAGCCCGGTGATCCGCACCGGGTGGAGTGCCGGGGCGAGGTGCACCGGATCGCCCTGCGGGACGGGGTGTTGACGGCGGTCGACCACGACCCGGACCAACTGCGCCGGGAGGAACTGCTGGTGGCGCTCGGCGGGCCCGCGCTGCCCTGCCTGCGCGCCATCGACACGGTGCACCGCGACCCGGAGGCGCTGCCCGCGGTCCGGGAGCGGCTCGGCCATGGCGACGTCGTCGGGGCGCTGGCCGTGGTCGAGGGGCTGCTCGGACCGAACGCGGTGCTGCGGGACGGTCCGCTCCGGCGGGAGCTGGAGTCCGCCGCGGCCCGCCGGGTCGACCACGGGCTCTTCCGCGCGGGGATGGCCCCCGTGCCGGGTGCGGGGCGTACGAACGCCGCTCGCCGTCAGCGGCCCGGCCGCGCGACGCCTGCCTACCCGAGCAGCAAGGGTTCCAGCCGGGCCCGCCCCCGTACCGGCCAGTACCGCTGACCCGCCACACCCCCCGAACTCCCCTTCTCCCGAGGCGCGTTCCGCTCGCGCACGCCCATGACCTCCGGGACGGGCCGACCCGTCCCCGTACACGACCCCAGGTGATGCCCATGACGTCCAGCACCCTCCTGCCCGCCCCGGCTCCGGCCGCGGGCGTGCCCGTATCCACTGTCCCGCCCACCGTCGCGCCCGCCGGGGCCTCCGGCACTGACGCCCAACTCGCCGTGGCCGAGGACCTCCTGACCCTGCTGCGGACGACCAGGACGGAGCCCCGTCCGGACGAGCAGCTCGAAGCGCTCACCCTGGCCGTCGCGGCCGACCTGCCCGTGCTGCTGTGGGGGGAGCCGGGCATCGGCAAGACCGCGGCCCTGACGCAGCTCGCCGCCACCCTCGACCTGCCGCTGACGACCGTGATCGCCAGCGTCCATGAGCCGTCCGACTTCTCCGGGCTGCCCATCGTGGGCGAGGAGCCCGAGGTGCGCGGGGTGCCGATGGCGCCGCCGCAGTGGGCCGTCGAACTCGTGCGGGCCGGGCGGGGGTTGCTCTTCCTCGACGAACTGTCCACCGCCACCCCGGCGGTCCAGGCCGCGCTGCTCCGGGTGGTCCTGGAACGGCGGGTCGGCGCGCTTCAACTGCCCCCGGGCATCAGGATCGTGGCCGCCGCCAACCCGCGCGCGTCGGCCGCGGACGGGTGGGAGCTGAGCCCGCCGCTGGCCAACCGGTTCGTGCACCTGTACTGGGTGCACGACCGGGAGGTGGTGGTCCGCGGTCTGGGCGGCGTCTGGCCCCGGGCGGAACTGCCCCGGCTGGTGCCCGAACGGCTCTCTGAGGCGGCGGACTTCGCCCGGCGCGCGGTCTGCGGCTTCCTCCAGGCCCGGCCGACCCTGATCCACCGGCTGCCGACCACCGAGACCCGGCGCGGCGGCGCCTGGCCGTCACCGCGGAGCTGGGAGGCCGCGCTCACGCTGCTGGCGTTCGGCACGGCGGCCGGTGTCTCCCGCGAGGTGCTGGCGCTGCTGGTGCGGGGCGCGGTCGGGGACGGACCCGGCCTCGAACTCCTCGCCCACCTGGACCGGATGGAGCTGCCGGACCCGGAGCTGATGCTGGCCGATCCGGCCGCCGCCGAGCTGCCGGAGCGGGGCGACCTGCGCCAGGCGGCCCTGGAGTCGGTGGTGGCCGCCGTCGGCGCGCGGCCGGAGCGGGACCGGTGGGAGGCGGGCTGGGCAGTACTGGCCCGGGCGCTGGAGACCGGCGCGCCGGACCTGCTGGTCGCTCCGGCGACGGCGCTGGCCGCGCTGAGGCGCGAGGAGTGGGAGGTGCCGGCGGGCGTGGAACGGCTGACCGGGGTGATCGGCCTCGCGCGCCGGGCGGACCGGTCGGTGCGGCGGGCCGAGGCCGCGCCCGGCGCGCGGCGGACGCCGGGGGAGCGGCGATGACGGGGGCCGCGAAGGGTACGGGGCCGCAGCCGGGTTCGGTGGCGCGTTCGTCGTCCCGCGATGTGCCGCGTCCGGTGCCGCGCCCGGTGCCGAGCCCGGGACCGCATCCGCGTACGGCGCCCAAGCCCGCGCCACCGCGTACGGCGCCCAAGCCCGCGCCACCGCGTGCGGCGCCCAAGCCCGCGCCACCGCGTGCGGCGCCACCCACCGCGGCGCGGGACGGCGCCGCACCGCGACCGGGTGCCACCCAGCCCGGAATCCCGCTGGACATGGAGAAGTTGCTGGCCGCCCGGCTGCACGCGGTGAAGGTCCGCCCGTACCTCGCCGACGCGCTCTTCGCGCTGCACGTGGTCGAGGACCGGTCGGTGCCCACGATGGCGGTGGACGCGCACTGGCGCTGCTACGTCTCGCCCGGCTTCGTGGCGCGGATGCCGGTGGAGGAACTGGCGGGCGTATGGGTGCACGAGGTCTCCCACCTGCTGCGGGACCACCACGGGCGGGGCGAGCGCTACGCGCGCGAGCAGGAGGACCGGGAGGGGCGCGGCCGGGGCGCGCGGAGCGAGCAGGAGGTGCGGCAGGCCGAGCGCTGGGAGCGGCTGCGGCGGAACATCGCCGCCGACTTCGAGATCAACGACGACATCTACGACGACCTCCACGGCAAGGGCCTGCCGCGCCCCACCGGCGCGGTGCTGCCCAGCCTGCTCCGGCTGCCCGAGGGCCTGCTCATGGAGGAGTACCTGCGGACCTCGTCGCTGTCCGGGGCCGCCACGGACCTCGCCTGGCTGGACTGCGGCAGCGGTGCCGACGGGCAGGCCCGGCCATGGGAGTCGGGGCCCGACGGCGCGCAGGGGCTCAGCAGGCAGCAGCGGGACGCGGTCCGCTTCCGGGTCGCCGAGGCGATCAAGGGCCGGCCGGGCAGTGCTCCGCAGGGATGGCGCCGATGGGCGGAGGAGGCGTTCCATCCGCCGCAGCCCTGGCGGCAGTTGCTGGGGGCGGCGGTCCGCTCGGCGGTGAGCGCGCCGGGGGCGGGCGGCGACTACAGCTACCGCCGCCCGTCGCGGCGCTCCGCCGGTGTGCCCGGGGTGCTGATGCCGAGCCTGCGCCGTACCCCGCCCCGGGTCTGCGTCGTGATCGACACCTCCGGGTCGGTGAGCGACGCCGAACTGGGCAGCGCGCTGCTGGAGGTGGCGGCGATCACGCGCGCGGTGGGCGGACGGCGCGACCTGGTGTCGGTGATCTCCTGCGACGCGGCCGCCGGGATCGCCGTCCCCATCTGCCGGGCCGAGAACATCGAACTGGTCGGCGGCGGCGGGACCGACCTTCGCTCCGGCTTCGCCCAGGCGCTGCGGTCCCGGGTCCGGCCGGACGCGATCGTCGCGCTGACCGACGGCCAGACCCCCTGGCCCTCCGCGCCGCCGCCCTGCCGCACCGTCGTCGGCCTCTTTCCCCGCCCGGCCGACTCCGTGGACGAGGAGGACCCCGACTACGTCCCTCTGGACCCGCCCACCTGGGCCCGCGTCGTCACCATCGGCTGAACGGCCGTGCCGCCGCGCCCGGTGGGACCGTCAACGCGGGCGCGGTCAGAGGCTGTTGAGGAGGTCGTCGAGCGGCGGCGGGACCAGGTCCGGGGGGAGGGCCTGCACGAGGACATGGCCGTAGCGGATCTTGCGGCCCTTCTTCGTGCCGATGAAGCGCCGCAACTGCCGCGGTGCGGCGCGGTCGCGCTGCGCGGGCTGCTGCAGGAAGGTGCGCAGCGCGCGCAAGTCGCCTTCGGCGCGCACGAGTTCCGTCACCCGGGGCACGCCGAGCGCGCGGATGAGTTCGTCCTCCAGGTCCGCCGCGCAGACGAAGAACCGTTGCCGCGCGGCGCCGGCGCGCGCGAAGCCCCGCTCGTAGAAGCCGCGTTCCGCCTCGTCGCACAGCCCGGTCAGGCGCAGGTCCAGGCCGGTCGGGCCGAGTAGTTGGGCGAAGCGCGCGATGCTCATCGCGCCGCCCATCGCCAGGACGCAGACGCCCTCCCCCTCCAGGTCCCGCCCCCGGGCCGCGGCCAGCGCGCCGACCGCCGCGACGTCACTCGGCCCCTCCACGAGCACCACGGTCCGCACCGCCGCCCGTCCGGCCCACTCCGCCGCGATGTCCCCGGCCGGCCTTTCGGCCGTATCTCCTCCCGCACCCCTGGGCGCGCCCCCGGTCACAGCCCCGGCCGCACCTTCGGCCGCCCACGCCGTGACCGCCTCCCGGAACTCCTCCATACCCGCCATGCGACGAGTCTCCGGCCCCGCCACCCGCGACGGAACCGAATTTCCGCGGTCGGGACACCGGCCCGCGCGCCGCGGCCCGACCGCGGGCCCTCGAACGCGGCGAGGAACAGCCGCCGACCGTCAGACCACCCTCCGGTCGGCGAGCGCGGCCACCTCGGTGAAGTACGCGCGGAACAACGGCTCGTCACCGGTCGGCACCCGGAACGCGGGCGAGGCGGAGTACCGGAAGGCGGCCGGGTCGGTGCCGTAGGGCGCGGCGTTCGGATCGCCCACGCAACCGATGAACAACTGGCCCGCCCGGCTACGGCAGGCGCGCCGCGATCTCGCCCGCCGGCCGGCCCGTGTGCAGGGCGAGCAGGTCCACGATCAGGTCGTCCAGGGGCGGCCAGGGGATCGTCCCGTGGTCGTTGTAGAGGCTGATCAGGCCGTGCATCGCGGTCCACAGCATGAGCCCGGCCTGCCACTGCTGCGCCGCCCTGGACCCCTTCCGGTCCGGTTCGGTGACCGCGGTCAGGGAGGCGATGACGGCCCCGAGCATCTCGGCGCCGGCGCCGTGCGTCGATACGGGGACGAGGTCGGCCGGCATCCGCCCGCCGAAGAGGGTGCGGTAGTGGCCGGGCTGTTCGACCCCCCAGCGCACGTAGGCCGCGCACCGGGCCACCAGGTCGGCGAGCGGGTCCGGGGCCGGGCGGGCGGCCTCGTTCATCAGCCGGGCCAGCTCGTCGTAGCGCAGCCGCAGCACGTGCTGGATCAGCGCGCCCAGGTCCGGGAAGTGGCTGTAGATGCTGGCCGGCGCGACGCCGACCTCCCGCGCGACCTGCCGGAGCGTGAGTGTCTCCGGCTGGTCGAGGGTGGCGAGCAGCTTCGCCGCGGCCTCCACGAGCTGGGCCTTGAGCACCTGCCCCTGGCCGCGCGGGTTGCGGCGGCGGGCCGCGGCCCGCTCCTGAGACGACACCGTCGCTCCCTTTCCGACGTCCGATCCGACTTTCCGGCCCTCCCGGCCCTCCCGGCCCTCCCGGCCCTCCCGGTTCCGACCTTCCGGGTTCCGGCCTTCCGACCTGCGTGAACCGTTCGGCGACGACGGTTCACCCTACCGCTCCCCGCTCCTGGGCAGCTCCTTGACACCGATAACCAACACTTGTTTACTCATATGACCAACAGTTGTTCAGTCAAAGGCGGATGATCATGCGAATCGCAGTACTCGGCGCGACCGGGAAGACCGGCCGCCTCCTCGTGGAGCAGGCGCGGGAGCGGGGTCACGAGGTGGTGGCGCTGGTGCGGGCCCCGGACCGGTTCGCCCCGCCCGCGGGTGCGGAGGCCGGGGCGGGCGCCGGGCGGGTGGAGGTCCGGCGGGCCGACGTCTCCGCTCCCGGGACCTTCCCCGCTCTGGACGACGTGGACGTGGTCGTCTCGGCCGTCGGCATCAGCAAGGGGGACGGCCCGGGCGCGCTGGCCGCCGGCGCGCGGCGGCTGGCCGAGGCGCGCGTCCGTACGGTGTGGCTCGGCGCGCTCGGGACGGGCCCGTCCAAGGGCGCCGGCGGGCTGATCTACTCCGCGGTGATGCGGATCTTCGTCGGCGCGGAGCTGGCGGAGAAGGCGGAGGCCGACCGGATCGCGCTCGACGCCGGCGCGACCGTCTTCCACGCGCCGGACCTCACGGACGGGCCCCTCGGGCCCGAACGCCGCACGGTGCCGCTCGCGGACTACCCGCGCCCCCTGCTCCCGCCGCGGACCTCCCGCGCCACCGTGGCCGCGCTCATGCTCGACGAGGCGGAACGCACGCACCCCTCCGCCGGAGTCGTCATCCCCCTCGGCTGACCCGCACCTCCCGGGGGGCGCCCGTCCCCCTACGCTGCCGGCATGGATCGGATGGAGCGCGCGATCGGCGCGGTGGTCGGATCGGCGGTCGGGGACGCGCTGGGCGCGCCCTTCGAGTTCGGTGCGGCGGGCACGTTCTCCACCCGGTTCCCGAGGGCCGGTGTGGGCGGTGAGATGTGCGGAGGCGGCGGCTGGGAGGTCGGCGAGGCCACCGATGACACGCAGATGGCGGTGCACGTCGGGGAGTCGCTGGTCGAGCGCGGCGGGTTGGACCTGCAGGACGTCTTCGCGCGATTCCGGCGTTGGGCGGCGGCCGAGCCGAAGGATATCGGGTTGCAGACCGAGGATGTCCTGACCAACGGACTGCCGTGGGACCAGGCGGCCGAGGCCCACTTCCGCGGCAATCAACGGGCGGCAGGGAACGGCGCGTTGATGCGGGCCGCCACGTCGGGGGTGTTCTTCGGCGGGCGGGGAAGGGCGGCCACGATGGACGCGGGGCGCCGGCTGTCCGCGCTCACCCACGGGGACCCCGCCGCGTGGGAGGGCACCGCGATCTTCCACGAGTTGCTGCGCGTGGCGCTGGCCGGCGCCGACCCGCTCGACGCCGTTCCGGCCGCGCTTGCCGCGGCGAGCGCCGAACACCGCGAGCGGTACGCGGTCGTGCTGGCCCCTGGCTGGGAGCCCGAGCAGGCAACGGAGTTCAACGGCGCCGTGTGGCCCTGCCTCGGCTCGGCAGTCTGGGCGGTGCGGACCACCACCTGCTACGAGGACGCGGTGCGCGCTGCCGTGGACCTGGGCGGCGACACCGACACCGTGGCGGCTGTCACCGGCGCGCTGGCCGGGGCGGTTCACGGCATCGCAGGCGTTCCAGGTCGCTGGACGGAGCCGCTGCACGTCCCGCTCCCCGGGGCCGCCGGACCGCCCCGGGTTCTTCGCCGCAGGGAACTGGAGGAACTGACCGCAGAGTTGCTGGCCGCATCGGCGCGGTCCGGTTCGTAGGCGCGAACGGCGTGGGGGCGTGGGGCGCCGGCGGGGCCGCCCACTTCTGTGGGCGGGCCCGGGGGACGGGGGTGGGGCGGGTCAGCGGACGTGGATCGTCACCGTGACGGTCTTGAGCACCGCCGGGAGCTTGGTGGTGTCGACCTTCAGGATCTCCCCGTTGTCGGTCTGGCCGGTGGGCGGCATCACCTTCTGGTGGACCGTCCACTTGCCGTCGGGGTCCACGGCGATGGTGTCGATGCCGAAGTCGTCGTCGTTGGACAGGTAGAGCGTCCTGCCGGCGTCCGTGGTGGCGACGCCCTCGACCTTGTCGTGCGAGAAGAACGCACCGCTGGGGTCGAGTTGGCTCACCAGCGTGCCGACGTTGAGGTACGGCTGCTTCTGCGCGACGTGCACACCGGCGCCGGTGAGCGCGGCCAGCGCGTCGTTGGTGCCCTTCTTCCCGACGAACGCCTCCGGCGACTTCCCGCCGATCGTCAGGCCGCTGACGTCGGCGGCGCCGTTGATGTCGATCTCGTAGAGGTTCTTCTGCGCGAACGGCTCGAAGTTGCCGTCCCGCTCGTCGACCAGGAACTTCGTGTCCGACAGCGCGGTGATCTCGCTGTTGGCGTCACCGGTGTCGTCCGGGTCGTCCAGCAGGTAGAGGTACTGCTTGGTCTGGTACGTGCGCAGGTTGATCGTGATGACGCGGGTGGTCGAGACGTTGCCGGCCTTGGTGCTGCCGAGGTCCGGCTGCTGGAGCGCGGACTGCATGACGCCCACCAGGGTCGAGCCGTCCGGGGTGACCGTCAGGCCCTCCATGCCCTTGTTCTTCAGGCGGTCCGCGAACTCGGCCGGCAGGTAGCCGACGATCTTGTGATAGGCGTTGTCCTGGCTGTCCTTGTACGGGGTCAGCCGGCCCAACTCGTAGCCGCTCGCGTCGAAGTGCGTGATGTACGGGCCGTACTCGTCCGAGACCCAGAACGTGCCGTCCGGCAGCGCGACCAGTCCCTCGGAGTCGTAGCCGTACGGGTCCTTGGCGACGGGGACCGGCGTACCGCCGTTGGCGTTGGTCGCGTTGACGTCGTCGATCACCTCGCTGGTGTCGTGCGGCGGGCGGCCGCTGTAGTTGACGCCGCCCAGGCTCTTCGGGCCCTTCAGGGTGACCTTCTTGACCAGTTCGGCCTTGCCGCCCACGAGCTTGAACTCGCCGATCTGCGGCGTGAAGTCCGGCACCATCTCGGACTTGTTGCCGTCGGGGGCGTCGGCGTTGGGGCCGCGGTCGGTGAGGCCGTAGAAGTAGCCGGACCTGCCGGGCACCGGGGCGAGCGAGGAGCCGTAGCCCTCACCGGAGATCTCGGTGGTGCTGCCGTTCGGGCCGGCGACCTTCGCCAGCGGCGGCAGGGCGTCGCCGTTCGCCTGGGTGTCCTTGAACAGCTGCACCGCGTCGGTCGCCGTGTAGGTGAAGGTGTCCGTGCCCTTGAAGCCGGCCTTGGGGGTGTACGTGAACGAGCCGTCCGGGTTGACCGTCGCGGTGCCGTCGGACGGGTCGGTGTGCCGGACGACCGCGGTCGCGCGGGCGTCGTTGCGCAGCACGTTGCCGGTCACCTTGCCGTGGCCGGAGTACGAGTCGGCGGCCGCGGAGAAGTCGTGCGACGGAGCCGACAGCCAGCCGTGGGCCTGGGCCGCGGCGGTGCCCGCGCCCACCACGGCGGCGGTGGCGACGATCGCGACGGCAACCCGGGTGCGCTTGCGGGAGAAGGGTCTCGAAGTCATGCTGCCGAACCTGTCGGTCGACGGTGAACGCCGAGTTGACCCCTGGTGAACCCTCGATCCGGGATGGAACGACTCCGCGAACGTCCTCGACTTCCGCCGCCGTCGTTGCTACGCCCTGGGGCCGCTGGGATACGTGGGGGTGGGGGTACGGACTCCCGGGACGTGGCCCGGCCCGGGAGTCCGTACCCCCTTCCCGGCGGGCGGGGCGGGTCAGACGGTGCCGTTCTCCCACCACCAGCCCCGGCCGAGGTCGGCCCGGCTGTCCACGTGCTGGTGGTCCTCGGTGTAGGTCTCCAGGCCGGAGAAGCCGCAGGTCTCCGCCTTCTGGTAGACGGTCTTGTTGGCCACGCCCGGGACGTCGAGGTCGGCGGCCGTGCCGTACAGGTGCATGCTGTCGCTCGCCCCGCCGACCGCGGCGTTGTGGGAGATGCTGCGGAAGCCGGAGTTGACGGTGATCGGGACGTTGCCGAGCTTCTTGCGGAGCGCTTCGAGCTTGTACATCGCGCGGCGGACGTTCTCCTTCGCGGCGGCGGCGCTGACCTTGCCGCCGTCGAAGGTGCCGCTCACCCGGTCGGTGAACTCGCTGAAGTCGAAGTGCGCGGTGGAACCGTCGGACTGCTGAAGGGCGTTGAGCTGCGCCTGGGTGGCGGGGCCGACGACGCCGTCGGCCGACAGGCCGTAGGCGGACTGGAAGAGCCGGACCGCGGTGGCGGTGCCCGGGCCGAAGTCCCCGTCGATGGCGACCCGGGTGTGGCCGGCGCTGCCGGTGGCCCAGCCGGCCACCCGGACCTGCAGTTCGGTCACGTCGGCGCCGGTCGATCCCTGCTGGAGGGTGCGCGACCAGGTGTACGCGTACGCCGAGCGGGACAGCAGGATCGGTCCGAGGACGACACCGGCGCCTGCGGCCAGCGTTCCGCGCAGCAGGGTGCGGCGGTCGAAGGGGGAGGAGGACGAGGGAGGCGAGGACGGCGAGGAGGACGAGGACGGGGACGAGGTCATCGTGGTCCTTTCGGTGAGCGAGCGGCTGGGAGTGGGCCGCGGGCGTGGAGCGCCCCCAGCATGGCGGCGGCACGGGCGGTGCTCAAGAGGCGTGCGGCGCACGGGGGATGAGGCCGGATCAACCGATCGGTGGAGGGGGACCGGCCCGGTGGCCGATCAGCCGGTGTCCGCGGAGTGTGGTCGGTCGGCCGATGGGCGCGGGAGCCGTCCGCTGTCAGGGTGGTGAACGGTCCGGGACGGGTTCGGGAGCAGAGGGGACACCACGTATGCCCGCGGTGGTCGAGGTGCGGAACCTGCACAAGAGGTACGGCGGCACCGTGGCGGTGGACGATGTCTCGTTCCGCGTGGAGCAGGGCGAGATCTTCGGGATTCTCGGTCCGAACGGCGCCGGCAAGACGACGACGGTGGAGTGCGTCGAGGGGCTGCGGACGCCGGACGGCGGGGAGATCAGGGTGCTGGGGCTCGATCCCCTGCGCGACCGCGCGGAGTTGACGCAGCGGCTGGGGGTGCAGCTCCAGGACGGGCAGCTCCAGGACCGGATGACGGTGGGCGAGGCACTGCGGCTGTACCGCTCGTTCTACCGCCGGCCGGCCGATCCGCGGGCGTTGATGGCGGCGCTGGGGCTGACGGCCAAGGAGCGGACACGGTACGCGGATCTGTCCGGCGGCCAGAAGCAGCGGCTGTCGATCGCGCTGGCGCTGATCGGAAGCCCGGAGGTGGCCGTCCTGGACGAGCTGACCACGGGGCTGGACCCGCAGGCCCGCCGGGACACCTGGGAGCTGATCCAGGGTGTCCGCGCCCGCGGGGTGACGATCCTGCTGGTCACCCACTTCATGGAGGAGGCCGAGCGGTTGTGCGACCGGGTGGCGGTGATCGACCGGGGCCGGGTGGTCGCGGTGGACAGCCCGAGCGCCCTGACCGAGCGGGTCCCGGACGGCCAGCGCATCCGGTTCCGGCCGTCGGTGCCGTTCGAGGACGGCCTGCTGACCGAGCTGCCGGACGTGACCGGACTGACCCGGCGGGGCGATCTGGTGCTGGTCACCGGCACCGCCGACGCGTTGAACGCGGTCACCTCGGTGCTGGCCCGCCACGGCATCGTGGCGGAGCACCTGCGGGTGGACCAGCCGAGCCTGGAGGACGCGTTCGTCGCGCTGACCGGCAACCACCTCACCACCGGGACGGGCGAGACGGATTCGCCCGGCGCCGTCCACGACTGACCGTTCGCCCCACCTTCGTTTCTCCGCACCTTCGCGCAACCGTACGAGCAGGAAGAGGAGTTCAGTGATGCCGGTGGATACGTCGAGCGCGCCGGCGGTGCCGGGCGCCGTCGCGGACGGTTCGGCGCTGGGCCGGCTCGCGCTGGCCGAGCTGAGGTTGTTCCTGCGGGACAAGGCGGGCCCGGTCTTCGCGGTCGGCCTGCCGTTGGTGCTGCTGGTCGTGTTCGGGAACGTCCCGTTCTACCGGCGGCATCGCGCGAACCTGGGCGGGTACACCCTCCTCGACGTGTACGTGCCGATCCTCGCGGCCTTCGTACTGGCCACGTTGTCGTTCAACGTGGTGCCGCAGGTGCTGGTCGGCTACCGGGAGAAGGGGGTGCTGCGGCGGCTGCGGACGACGCCGGTGGGGCCGGCCCGGGTGCTGGCGGCGCAGCTCCTGGTCAACCTGGCGACCGCGGCCGTGGCGGTGGTCGCGCTGCTGCTGGTGGCCCGGCTGGCGTTCGGGGTGCCTCTGCCGCGGCAGGCCGCCGGGTACGCGATCGGCATCGTGCTGACCGCGCTCGCGCTGATCGCGCTCGGCCTGCTCGTCGCGGCGGCCTCGCCGAACAGCCAGGTCGCGAACGCGGTGGGGGTGACGCTGTTCTACGTGATGATGTTCTTCGCCGGGCTCTTCCTGCCGATCGCGACCATGCCGTCGCTGCTGCGGCACATCAGCCAGGCCGCCCCGCTGGGCGCCGCGGTGCAGGCGCTGACGGACGCGACGGAAGGGCACTGGCCGCACCCGGTGCAGCTGATCACGCTGGTCGCGTACACGGTGGTCTTCGGCGGGGGAGCGGTTAAATGGTTCCGCTGGGAATGAGGACGGGGGACGGGATGACGGGGTCGTGGGCGGTGGGGCCGGAGCGGGAGGGGCCGCG
Source organism: Streptomyces sp. NPDC088194 (assembly GCF_040702025.1). Taxonomy (NCBI): domain Bacteria; kingdom Bacillati; phylum Actinomycetota; class Actinomycetes; order Kitasatosporales; family Streptomycetaceae; genus Streptomyces; species Streptomyces sp. NPDC088194. The sequence goes on from NZ_JBFBIV010000001.1 coordinate 45,702, forward strand.
ATGAGCGGGGCGGCGCCACCGCCCGTACGGCCGGGTCGCCAGGACCAGCGGCTGGAACCGCTGATGACCGTGGCGCCGTACGTGATCCTGGCCGCGCTGGTCGTCGTGACGCTGGTCGTCAAGCGCGGTGCGGGCGGCTCCCTTCTGATCGACCTGGGGCTGTGTGCCACGGCGGCGCTGTGGATGCTGTGGATGTTCACCTGGCACCCCGCGTGGCGGGAGCGCGTGGCGGTGATGGCGGTGTTCTTCGCCGGGCTGGTCGTGCTGATCGGCGTACTGGTGCTGCGCGACCCGTGGTTCGGCCTGTTCACCCCGGCCGGGTACTTCTACGCGTTCGGGGTGCTGGTCTGGCCGTGGCGGCTCGCGGGGGTCTCCGGGGTCGCGTTCGAGTCGGGGATGGCGCAGGTGGCGGGCATCCCCAAGCACAACGCCTTCGGGGTGGCGCTCACCGTGGTGGTGCTGGCGGTGAACGTCGTCTGCATGTGCGGGATGGCGTGGTGGGAGTGGGACGCCGATCGGAAGAACGTGGAGCGGGTGGCGGCGCTGGAGCAGGCGCGGGAGGCCAACCGCCGGCTCCAGGCGACGCTGGCCGAGAACGCCGGGCTGCACCGGCAGTTGGTGGTGCAGGCCCGCGAGGCGGGGGTCCTGGACGAGCGGCAGCGGATGGCCCGGGAGATCCACGACACGCTGGCGCAGGGCCTGATCGGGATCGTCACCCAGTTGCAGGCCGCGGAGTCGGCGGGGGACGTCCCGGAGCGGTGGCGGGCGCACTTCGCCGCGGCGACCCGGCTGGCCCGGGAGAGCCTGGCCGAGGCGCGCCGGTCGGTGGACGCGTTGCGGCCGCGGCCGTTGGAGACCGCCGGGCTGGGGGAGGCGCTGGCCGGGGTCGCCGACCGCTGGTCGGCGCTGCATGGGGTCACGGCGCAGGTGACCACCGTCGGGACCGCCCGGCCGCTGGCGTCGGAGACCGAACTGGCCCTGCTGCGGGCGGCGCAGGAGGCGCTGGCGAACGTGGCCCGGCACGCCCGCGCCGGCACGGTGACGCTGACGCTCGGGTATCTGGGGTCCGAGGTCACGCTGGAGGTGCGGGACGACGGTTGCGGCTTCGACCCGTCGGCCCCTCGCGTGCCCGCGCCGGCGCCGGCCGCGTCGGCGACGGTCGGACCCGAGCCGGAAGCGGAAGCGGGATCGGGCACGGAAGCGGAACCGGGATCGGGGTCGGATACGGAAGCGGGCGGTGGGTTCGGTTTGAAGGCGATGCGGGAGCGGATCGAGGGGTTGTCGGGGACGTTGCGGGTCGAGTCGGCGCCGGGATCGGGTACGACGGTCTCCGCGTGCGTGCCCCAGGAGACGGTGGAGGCCGGCGCGTGAGCCCGGCCGGCGGGGCCCCGATCACGCTGCTGATCGCCGACGACCACCCCGTCGTCCGGGACGGCCTGAGCGGCATGTTCGCCGCCGACCCGGCCTTCGAGGTGGTGGGCCAGGCGGCCGACGGCGCCGAGGCGGTCCGGATGGCCGGCAGCCTCCGGCCGGACGTGGTCCTGATGGACCTGCGCATGCCCGGGATGGACGGCGTGACCGCGATCGCCGAACTCGCCAGGACCGGCAGCACCGCGCGGGTGCTGGTGCTGACCACGTACGACTCCGACAGCTACGTCCTGCCGGCCATCGAGGCGGGCGCGACCGGCTACCTCCTCAAGGACGCGCCCCGCGACGAACTGCTCCGCGCGGTGCGGGCCGCCGCCAACCGTGAGGCCGTCCTCTCCCCCGCCGTCGCGGCCCGGCTGATGAACCGGGTCCGCTCACCCGGCCCCGGACTGCTCAGTCGGCGCGAGAGCGAGGTCCTGAAGTGGGTCGCGGCCGGTGCCACCAACCGCGAGGTGGCGGCCCGCCTCCTGATCAGCGAGGCCACCGTCAAAACCCACCTCTTGAACGTCTACGGCAAGCTCGGCGTCAGCGATCGCGCGGCCGCCGTGGCCGAGGGGTTCAACCGCGGCCTCCTCACACCCCGCAAGTCCCCCCACCGGGGTGACCCCCCGGGCCCGCAGGCCCTGCCCCCGCGGTGAGTTGCCGGACCACCCGCGCGTAATGGGCTGGTCGCGCAGTTCCCCGCGCCCCTTGAGGGTGCCGTTCTTCCGCGGGGGGAGCCGTACCTGCCCAGGGGCGCCTGGGAGGTGCCCCCAGCGTCGCTTGGGGGTGCGGTTCTTTCGCGGGGGGAGCCGCACTTACTCGGGGGCGCGGGGAACTGCGCGCTCAGCCGACCACTGTGGCGCGCTGGGCCCGCGGGCCCTCCCCCCGCGGCGGGTTGGCCGGACCTGCGTGCTGTCGGCTCGGGTTGGGTCAGCCGATCAAGAGGACAAGCTTTCCGCGCAGGCGGCCGTTCTCGCCGGCGCGGTGCGCCTCCGCGATGTCGGCGAGCGGGAACGTCCCGCCGACGGGGAGCGAGAAGCGCCCGGCCTCGATCAACTCGCCGATCTCCGCGAGCGCGTGGAGCGCGCGGCCGGAGTCCCCCCGGCTGAACCGCACCCCGTGCTCCTGCGCACCGGCGAAGTCGGCGACCGTCAGGACGTGTTCCGGGCCGCCCGCGAGGCCGATGAGTTCGGGCAGCACGCCGCTGCCGGCGACGTCGAGCGCCAGGTCGACGCCGTCGGGCGCGAGCGCGCGGACCCGCTCGACGAGCCCGTCACCGTAGGCGACGGGCACGGCCCCCAACGAGCGCAGGTACGCGTGGTTCGCCGGACTCGCGGTGCCGATCACCTGCGCGCCGCGCGCGGCGGCGAACTGGACCGCGGCGCTGCCGATGCTTCCGGAAGCGCCGTTGACCAGCAGCGTGCCGCCGCTCCCCACGCCGAGCTGGTCGAGCGCGCGGGTCGCCGTCTCGACGGCGGCCGGCAGCGCGGCGGCGCCGGCGAAGTCGAGCGACGGCGGGATCGGCGCGTAGTACGACAGCACCGCCGACTCGGCCTGCGCCGCCCCCTCGGCGCAGAAGCCGAAGACGCGATCGCCGACGGCCGCGTCCGTGACGCCCTCGCCGAGCGCGTCGACGATGCCCGCCGCCTCGTAGCCCAGGGTCTGCGGGAGTTCCTCGTCCATGAGCCCCGCGCGCTTCTTCCAGTCGCTCGGGTTGACGCCGGCCGCGCGCACCGCGATCCGGACCTGGCCGGGGCCGGGACGCGGAGCGGGCAGGTCCACGAGTTCGAGGACGTCCGGGCCCCCGAACCGGCTGAAACGGGCTGCTCTCATCATGCGCTCCGATCTCGACGCGGCCCGGCTGGTCCGCGGGCGTGGCTCGACTGCTCGCTGCCGACCGCTGCTGGTGGCCGCCGCTGGTGGGTGCCGCTCGCGGCATGGTGCGACGAGGTCCGCCGCCGGCACCGTACGCAAGGGGCGCCGGCCAGGTCCGCCCGACGTCCCGGACGACAATGACGTGGGTCCGTTCGGCGGCCCGACCACTATATTAAGTGACTAAGTTTAGTCACACAAGACAGAGCGGGAGTGAGGCCGGATGCCCAGGACCGGAGAGCGCGGCGGGCCGCAGACACGCGCGAGGATCGCGGAGGCCGCGACCCGGCTCTTCCTGGAGCGCGGGTACGACACGGTCACGGTCGCCGAGGTCGCGCGCGCGGCCGGGGTCTCCAGCGTGACCGTCTTCAACCACTTCCCGCGCAAGGAGGACCTCTTCCTCGACCGCGCGGACGACGCCGTGGACTTCCTGCGCTCGGCGGTACGCGACCGCGCCCCGGGCGTCGACGTACCGACCTCGCTGCGCGCCACCGTCCTGCGGCTCGTCGAGACCCGGCACCCGCTCTCCGGCGTCAACGACCGCTCCCTCCCCTTCTTCCGCACCGTCGCGGGCTCGCCCGCGCTGATCGCCCGCGCCCGGGAGATCGCCGCCGACCTCCAGCAGACCCTTGCCGACGAACTCGCCCGCGACCCGGCTTTCGAGGGCGACCCCGACCTGCTCGCCGCCTTCTTCGTCGCCGGTTACGGCACCGTCCTGGTCCGTACCGCGCGCCGCCTCACCGCGGGGGACCCGCCGGACGCCGTGCTCCCCGACCACCGCGCCCGCCTCGACCGCCTCTTCACCGCCCTCCGGCACGGCCTCTGATCCGTTTCCACGACGGCTATCCCCAGGTGACGGCGTTCTCCGCGGGCCAGTAAGTGATGTCGCACCCGCTCTCCTCGTCCGGCACGGGCGCCGGGACGGGGGACAGGCAGTGGCAGCACAGCTTGTAGCCGCTCCCGTGGCGGGGGTCGGTCTGCCACCTGACCCATTCGGCGGCTTCTTCCGCGGTCATGACCTGCATCCCGGCCGCCCACGTGGTGCTGCACACCCCGTGGTGGGCGAACGCGGACAGGCCGGCCAGGGACCACCGCGACCCCACCGGCTCCGCCCGGCCGACATACCGCGCCACCCGGAGGCAACTGCTCAGGTGCAGCGTGGTTCTCCCCGCGGCGTACGGATAGAGGTCCGGATCGGACAGGCGCACCTTGTGCAGGAACGACTCGGCGGCGATCGCGTCGAACTCGGCCCGGGCGCCGGCGCACACCGGACAGCCGAGCGGGCAGTCGTAGCCGGTGAACGCCGTCTCGGTGTCCTCGTACCGCGGGTCCGGCGGACTGAGCCGTTGCGCGAAGGCGTCCAGCGCCTCGTGGAGTTCCTGCCCGGTGACGTATCCCTGCACGAGCATGTCGATCATCTCCTTGACCGCGGGGAGTTCGATCACGGTGAGAAGGGTGTCCGGAGCGTCGGGGGCGACGGTGGAGTGCATGCCCCAGACGAGCCAGTCCTCTGTGCGCGGGTTTTCGATCATCACCTGACTGTTTTCTTCGAGGAGCACGCCGAACCTCCCGTTGGGACTGTGCGGGCCGCACGTCGGCCGACTTGTTCTGGCACCGGTGCCGGTGGTCGCGCCGAGGTCACCTGCCCCTCGTCGCGGGGCTCAGTGCTTGCGCCGGCGCTGGCGCGGGATCTCCACCCGGTCGGGGCGGAGAAGGGTGATCTGCCGGGAGAGGAGGACGAAGCTGGCCAGTGCGGAGAACGGGGGCAGACCGGCGGTGGCGCTCGCGGTGACGGTTCTCGGCGCGTGGGCGACGCACAGGGCCACGGCGATCGCCGAGAAGAGGAACACCGCGGTCCACCCGGTCCGGGTGGGACGCCGGTGCGCGGTGGCATGCAGGACGAAGAGGCAGCCGACCAGCCAAGGACCGTAGACGAGCAGCGGCCAGGACCAGTCCAGTTCGTGCGCGGTCGGCGAGGCCAGTCGGCGCAGCGGACCGTAGGAGACCATGGCGCCGAGCACGCTGACGCTGCTGGTGACCGCGCTCGTGATCCCGGTGATCACGACACCGACGACGGCCGACCATCGCGGCCGCACCAGCCGGGGGCGCCTGCGGCGGTGCTTGATCGGGGGCGCCGCGGGCGGTTCGGCCGGGAACGGCGCCTCCTCCGGGACCTGCGGCTGGAACAGGTACTCGAACTCGGCATCGAAGTCGCCCTGTGTCCGGGTGTCGTCCGGCTCCGCCTCGGGGTAGAAGTCCGGCAGCCGGCCCAGCGGGGGAGCGAACTCGTCGGCGCCCACCATCTGGTAAGTATCGTATTCATACACTATGGGGCCACCCGGGGCGCGAGTTCTGCCGGTGAGCGCTCATCGGGCCTCCGAGTCGTGCGAGGCGCAAACGCCGCGGAAGTCCACTTCGACACGTCCCATGAGGGCGAGGAATTCGCCGAGCAGGGAACTGCACGAATGCGGACCTTCGGCCGGCTCGCAGCCGGATTCGGCGCCGCGCGCCACCTCCGTGGTGGCCGCGGGAGTGAATTCCCGCGGAAGGGGGCCGGAGCTGACGTGCCGTGGGTCCGTGTACTCGGAAGTCTGTTGGACAAGGGGCGTGTTCACATCTCCATCAACGAGGACGGGGCGGGAGCAGGACGAGGCAAACGAGTGAAGCGTGTGGCATTCGGCTGGACCGTTTGCCACGGATCGGGCGGGAAGATCGGCGCCTGCGGTATATGGCGTCGCTCACAACGTTTCTGAGACCGTGTCAGATATCGGCGCTGCCCGATGTTCCGATGGCGGGAGGAACGCTCCCCGAGGTCCTGGAAACGCCGGAGGCCCTGGAAACGCCCGAGGCCCGGTGATTGGGGCGGCACGGTATTCCTCCGGGACCCCGGGAATCGGGTGCCCGGACGGGCGCTCCGGTGCCCGTGCGGCCCGGTTTTGGGACAACCTTCGGCGGGTGTCCCGAGTCGGTGTACGTATGCGCAAGCGACTTGCCGCGTGGGTCGCGGTCACGGTGTGCTGGGCGGCCCTCGGCCTCGCGGGCTGCTCGGGGGACCCGTCCGGTGGGGGCGGCGGGGGCCGGACCACGTCCGCCCGCCCGACGTCCGACCAACTGCCGTCCGACCAGCGGCCGTCCGCATCCGCATCCGCATCCGCATCCGCTTCCGCCTCGCCGTCCGCCGGCTCCGCGGCGCGCGGACCCGGCAGGGGCGGGCCGTACGACTTCGACGGGGACGGCAGGGGCGACCTCGTCGTGACCGACGACACGGCGAGCGTCGGCGGGGTGCGGGCCGCCGGGTACGCCGCGGTGCTGCCGGGCGGCCCCCAGGGCACGGACCCGAAGCGCGCGCGGATGATGACGCAGAACAGCATCGGCGCGGGCCCCGCGGGTCAGGGCGGCTATTTCGCCGCGGCGACGGCCTCGGCCGACCTGGACGGCGACGGCAGGGCCGATCTCGTCGCCCAGGCCGGCTACGACACGCTGTTCCTGGTGTGGGACGGCTCCGGGGCGAGCGGCAGACCCGCGCGGCTGCGCGGCACCCGGCCCTTCACCGGTGACTTCGACGGCGACGGCCACCCCGACGTCGCCGCCACCGTCCGCGACGATCCCCTGACCGAGACCTTCTCCTACGGGCCGTTCAGCCGCTCCGGCAAGCCGGCCCGTACCGCGACCGTACGGATGCCAGCGGACGGCGGGTCCGCGGGCGGCTCCGGCTTCAGCGGCGAGAGCGTGGTGGCGGTGGGCGACTTCAACGGGGACGGGCGCGACGACCTGGTCACCTCCTGGACCACCCAGTACACCGACGTGGTCGACACCCCGCGCGCCACGGTCGTCTGGTACGGCACGGCCACAGGTGCCACCCGGGGGCCGCGGCTGAAGGACGCCCGGGGCAGGGACGTCTACAGCAGCAGCTACGACACGCCTTTCGCCGTCGGCGACTTCGACCGCGACGGCTGCGACGACATCGCGGTCGGCCTGCCCGACGAGGTGGGCCCGGGGGAGGAGGAGCCGGGCCCGCCGAAGGGCGGCAGCCGGCTGACCGTCTGGTACGGCGGCAGGAACGGCCCCGCGCGCGCACCACTCACCTTGACCGCCGCGACCCCGGGACTGCCCGGGCCGCCCCTCGCGGACGAGTTCGGCCAGTTGCCGGTGGCGGGGGACGTGAACGGGGACGGCTACGCGGACCTGGCGTTCGTCGCCAACACGGGCGGGGGCTCGTCCCGCGCGGTGCTGGTGCTGCGCGGCGGCCCGCACGGGCTGACCACGTCAGCGGTGCAACTCGTGCCGGCCCAGGACGCCGCGGCCACCGCGATGCTCGACACCGACGGCGACGGGCGGGCCGACCTCGCGATGGGCTCGCCGGACGTCCGCCCCCCGCAGGTGGCGGTGGTGCGCGGCACCGCGGCCGGCCTCGATCTGCGGCACCCGATCACGATCACGGCCGTCGACTTCGGTACGCCGATACCGACCGACGGCGCGGGCTTCGGGTCGGCCTTCGCCCGCTGACCGTACGCCCGCTCACCGTGTCTGGCGCGGGTGCGCGCCCGCGAACGGCAGGCCCGCTAGTGGTGCAGCAGGTGCCTGCGGTGGTGGGGCCGGTCCGGGTGCCGGGTGCCGCCGTGGTAATTCGGTCCGCCCATGAGGACCACGAGAGTGCCGATGGCGAAAGCGATCACGACCAGCGAGAATCCGATCGTTTCCAGTGCTCTCATCGCGAGGTCCTCCTCCTGGGAGCGTCCCGTTCCGGGCACGGCACGGTGCTGCCGCGCCCCTCCCCTTCGACGCTCTCACGGTCACGAGCCGTCGGCAGATCGGGGCTCACCTGACGAAATTCCGGTCTCACCGATTGAACGAATCCGCCGCGCGGAGCAAATCCGTCACGTCACGGCGTAATCCCATCGCCACGCAATGTCGCCACCCCGAAAATCCGTCCACCCGCAATGTCGCCGCCCCGCAAATCCGTCCCCGCGCAAAGGCGTACGCGCGCGAGAATCCGCCCGCGCGAATCCGTGGTGCCCACGACGTCAGATCCGCCCCGCGAGGCGGTCCAGGAACGCCGTCTGCGCCGTGACGACGACCTCGCGCGCCGCGTCGAGCCCGAACCACGCCACCCGGTCCAACTCCGGGAACTCGGCGGTGCGGCCCGAGCCGCGCGGCCACTCCATGGTGAACGTGCCCGGCACCACGTCCGCCGGATCGAGGTCGCCCTCCACCGCCCACACCGTCACGTGCTTGCCCCCGGACTGCACCACCTCGCCCAGCGGCAGCGGCGCCCCTTGCGGGGCCGGCAGCCCCAACTCCTCGCGGAACTCGCGGCGCGCGGCGTCCCAGGGCTCCTCGTCGCCCTCGTACTCGCCCTTCGGCACCGTCCACGCCCCGGCGTCCTTGCGGGCCCAGAAGGGTCCGCCCATGTGCCCGAGCAGCACCTCCACCCCGGCGCCGGTACGGCGGAAGAGAAGCAGGCCCGCGCTGCGCTTGATATCAGCCATGAGGCCAGTCTCACCCGCCGGATAGGCCGACCGGCCCTCGAATCGGCCCGGTCGGGGAAAAAGGAAATGCGCATCGCGCCGACCACCGCATAGGCGCGGCTTGTTCACTGCTTGTTCACGACTCGCGCACTCCATGACCGCATGTCACCGGCTCGATGTACCAGCCAGCGACCTGCCGCCGTACTGCCGATCGGCACGGCATACCGTGGTCCTGCACAGGGTGATCGGTTCCGCGCCGAAAACGAGCGGCACGTCGACTGATGCTCAATCAAATATGTGATGATCAGGAGCGCATCACATACAGACGGAGGATGAGCAACCGTGGGTCAGAGGCGGAGATCGAAGCGGAAACTTGCGACGTATGTCGTGGGTGCGACGTTGGTCGTCGCGGGGTGCGTCGGCGCGCCGGTGGCGTTGGCCAGCCAGAGCGGGAGCAGTGCGGGGCCGGCTTCCGCGGGCGAGCAGAAGGACTTCGCGGACGCCGCGAAGGAGTCCGGCGTACCGGCGTCGGTGCTGATGGCCGTCGCGTACGAGGAATCCCAGTGGGACGTCCACCAGGGGCACAACACCAGCGGTGGATTCGGGCCGATGAGCCTGACGGACGTGACGCCGTCGATGGTCGCGGACGGTGGCGCCGGCGCGGCGGGCCGCTCCGACCTGGCGTCGCTGGCGTCCGACCCGTCGCTGCACACGCTGACCGCGGCGGCCAAGCTGATCGACGTGCCCGCGCAGCAGGTGCGGACCGACCGGCGGGACAACATCCGTGCCGCGGCGGCGCTCCTGGCGTCGTACGAGAAGAAGCTGCGGGGTGACGCCCCGCAGGACCCGGCCGACTGGTATGCCGCGGTGGCCCGATACAGCGGGTCCACCGACCAGGCCGCCGCCGAGGACTTCGCGAACCGGGTGTTCGCGACGATGAAGTCCGGTGCGCAGCGCACCACCACCGGGGGCCAGCGGGTGGACCTGGCGTCGCAGCCCTCGCTGCGGGCGGACACCAGCCACCTGTCGTCGCTGCACCTGAAGAAGACGTCGACCTCCGGCACCGACTGCCCGCAGCAGCTCGACTGCCAGCTGGCACCCGCGGCGACGACCAACTACCAGGTCGCGGACCGCGCCGCCGACGGGATGAAGATCAAGTACATCGTCATCCACGACACCGAGACGTCGTACCAGACCGCCATCGACGGGTTCCAGAACCCGGCGAGCGGGGACGCGGCGAACTACGTGATGCGCTCGTCCGACGGCGCGGTGACGCAGTCGGTGGCCACCAAGGACATCGCGTTCCACGCGGGCAACTACTGGTTCAACATGCACTCGGTCGGTATCGAGCACGAGGGTTTCGCGGCCCACGGCGCCAGTTGGTACACGCAGGTGCAGTACCAGAACACCGCCGACCTGGTGAAGTACCTGGCGGCGAAGTACCACGTCAAGCTGGACCGTGAGCACATCATCGGCCACGACAACGTGCCGGGACCGGTCGACTCGCTCGTCTCGGGCATGCACTGGGACCCGGGACCGTACTGGGACTGGAACCAGTTCATGGCGCTGCTGGGCACGCCGACGGACAAGGGCGAGCACAGCGTGGGCCCGGTCGGCACGGCCGTGACGATCGCACCGGAGTTCGCGTCCAACGAGCAGACGGTGAACGTGTGCCCGGTGGACGACCCGACCGGGGCGACGACCACCTGCACCGACCAGACCGCCGCGTCGAACTTCCTCTACGTGCGCACCGCGCCCAGCGCGACCGCGCCGCTGGCGAGCGACCCGTACGTGCACACCGACGGCTCGCCGGGCAAGGACGAGATCAGCGACTGGAGTTCGACCGTCTCGGCCGGGCAGCAGTTCGTCGTGGCCGACCAGCAGGGCGAGTGGACGGCCATCTGGTACGGCGGCCAGAAGGTCTGGTTCGACAACCCCGACGGCAAGAACACCGTCGAGGCGCAGGACGTGAAGATCCTCACGACGGCCGGGGACACCGCCGCACCGCTCTTCGGTGAGGCGTACCCGGACGCGTCCGAGTACCCCGCGGGCCTCTCGGCCGACGTGGCGCCGCCGCTCAGCAAGTACACCTTCGCCGCGGGCCAGCAGTACGTGGCGACGGCGAAGCCCGCCAACCGGGACGACTTCTACCCGGCCAACGGCACGACCCGGCCCACGGAGACCTACATCGAGGGCGCCGGCACGGTGTACACGATCCAGTACAACCACCGCTTGGCGCTCGTCAACTCCTCCGACGTCAAGGTGAGTTGACGCTCCCCGCTCGCTGAACCGGGTCGCCGCACCCGGCACCGAAGGGCCCCCGGCCGCGACGCGCACCCGCGCGCGGCCGGGGGCCCACGTGCGTACGGCGCCCGGCGGGGCCGGGGGCGGTGTGCGATCCGATCCTCGGGCGGGACGGGGACCGACCGCGTTCCGTCGGAGCGCCGACCGATTCCGCTCCGGTTCCCGACACCGGAGCGGCCCGCGCCTCAGAGGGCGCGGGCCGCCGGCGTCATCCGTGACGCGCCGCCCTTGTCGGGCGGGCGCGCGGCGGATCAGGTGCCGTAGTAGCCGTCGAGGTCAGCGATGACCTGGACGTCACCCGTGTAGTTCGTCAGGGAGATCCTGCCGTCGACCACGGGCACCACCACCTGGTTGGCGATGGTCGTGCTTGCCGGGTAGTTGAGGTTCGACACTCCCGGCAGCGGTGTGCCGTGCGGATAGACGGTCAGGTGGCTGTTGGCGCTGGGGGCGGTGGCCGTGACGTTGAGTGCCACGGCCGTCAGACCGTCGGTGGGGACGCCGTCGACCCCGTCGACCTCGAAGCTCACCGTCGCGCCGGGGCCGACCTGTCCGGCACGCGCGCCGAGCCCGCTTCGGGTGTCCAGCAGCCGCACGGGGTCGACAGGGGTGAACGCGGAGCCCGTCGTGGAGAAGTAGCCCGAGACGTCGGCGAGGAGGTCGACCGTGCCGGCGCTGTTCTCCAGGTCCACGACGCCGTTGTGCACCGGTACGGTCACCAGGTTGGCGATGGTCCGCCCCGCACCGTAGCTGACGCTGGAGACGGAGGGCAGTTGCTGTCCGTCGGGGTAGACGGTGATGTGGCCGGTCGTGGTGGGGTGTACGGCGGTCACGTTCATGGTCACCGCGGTGACGCCGGAGGCAGGGACGCCGTGTGCTCCGGCGACGGTCAGCCGCACGGTCTTGCCGGCTCCGACCTGTGCCTTCGGTGCCCCGGTTCCGTTGCGGGTGTCCAGGAAGCGCGTCGGCGTGATCGTCGTCAGGGCCGATCCGTTGCCGCCGTCGGTGTAGTAGCCGGTGACGTCGGCGAGGAGGTCGACCGTGCCGGCGCTGTTCTCGAGGTCCACGACGCCGTTGTGCACCGGTACGGTCACCAGGTTGGCGATGGTGTGGCCGGCCTGGTAGCTGACGCTGGAGACGGAGGGCAGTTGCTGTCCGTCGGGGTAGACGGTGATGTGGCCGGTCGTGGTGGGTTGTACGGCGGTCACGTTCATGGTCACCGCGGTGACGCCGGAGGCAGGGACGCCGTGTGCTCCGGCGACGGTCAGCCGCACGGTCTTGCCGGCTCCGACCTGTGCCTTCGGTGCCCCGGTTCCGTTGCGGGTGTCCAGGAGGCGCGTCGGCGTGACCGGGACGAACCGGCCGTGCGAGGCCGTGGCGGCGGGGGTGACGGTGAAGCCGTCCGGCAGGTAGCCGGTCGACTTGGTGCCGACGCTGTAGCCGGGTTGGTCGACGACGACGTCGTAGTCGCCCGGATCGGCGGACCCCGGGTTCAGAAGCACCGTCAACGACGTGCCGTCGGCGCTCACCGAGACGGGGCTGCTCCACGAGCCGGACGACGGGGGGACGCCGTTGCTCGCCAGTTCGACGTCCGTTCCGAGGGTGAGGTCCGAGCCGTGCACGACGACCTGGGTGGCGGTGCCGGCCTTGCCGGTCGCCGGACTCAGGGAGGTGACATCGGCGTGGGGGTGCTGGGTGGAGCAACCCTGGCTGCACACCCCCTGGACCGAGTACTCCACCGGGGCCGTGGTGTGGTCCGCCGAGATCACCAGGATGTACTGCCCGGCCGGAGCGGAGGAGTCGGTCAGGCAGGAGGAGTGGAAGCCGGGGCTGTACATGGCGCACTGGTAGGCGGTGTTGATCGAGGTCCCGGCGAAGCCCGTGGTGCCCAGAAGGTCCACCGAGAGCGCGTAGCCGGCGATGTCGCTGTCGGTGCCGTAGACGTCGAACCGCTGCGAGGGCTTGAGGTCCATCACCGCGCAGTAGCCGGACGCGGACTCGGTGAAGCTACCGCTCTGGACCGGGAAGCCGTCCGGCGAAAGCTGGTTGGCCGTGCACTGCGGCACCCAGCCGGCGGCTGTGCCCACCTTCCAGGTGTCCACCCGTGCGGCGATGGGGTCGCCGTCGTAGCCGGAGGCCACCGCGCCGATCACGTAGGACGTCGAGCCGGTGACGCGGCATGCGGTGCCCTGCTGCCAGCACACGACGGTGCCGTCGGCGTCCGCGACGAACAGGTCGGCTCCCGTTTTGTACTCCGGGTTCGGCGTGCGGACCGACAGCCACAGCTTGTCGGTGGCCGCGGCGGACACGTGCAGGCAGCCGCTGTCCAGGGCGGAGCCGAAGGAGTAGGCGGTCGCGGCGCCGCCGACGGTGAGGGACGCGGGCGTCTTGCAGGACGCGGTGGAGGAGATGTCGCGCCGGACCACGTCGTAGGTGTCGTCATAGCCGGTGCCCACCAGCAGCACCTGGTAGGCGGTGCCGGTGGCGAAGCGGCAGGTGGTCAGCGAACTGCCCGAACTGGCACAGACCTTCTCGCCCGCCGCGTCGTAGACCTGGTAGGAGGCGTCGAGCCGGTTGGAGGTGTTGGTGAAGTCGAGCATCTCCGCGGTGGAGTGGCTGTCCGCCGGGAGGGCGAGGCAGCGCATCTGCTGCGCGGCCGTGAGGGAGACCTCCGCGCCGTAGGAGCCGCCGAACGCGGACTGCGGCCAGGCGGTGCAACCGCTGGTGGAGCCGGTGCGCTGCACGGTGTAGACGTAACTGCCCGTGTCGGCACCGGAGTCGCTGCCGGTCGCGGTGTTCCCGAGCGCCAGGTGGAAGGGCGCGGTGCCGGTGAGCTTGCACACCAGGCGGACGGTGTCGTCGGCGCACTGCCGGGCGCCCGCGGAGTCGTAGACGGCCTCCTCCAGTTGCGCCCCGCGACCCTCCTGCTGGTCGAGCAGGTAGAGGCCCTGGCCGGTCGCGGTCGGCAGCGTCCAGCACAGCTCCTCGCCCTGGCCGGCGAAGGCCCCGGTCAGAGACCCGGAGGCGAACTCGTCGTCGCGGCCGGCCGTGCAGCCGTCGGTGCTCGCCGCGGCGCGGAACCACACGCCGTAGGCGGCGGGTCCGCTGTCCTGGAAGTCGCGGGCCCAGGTGTAGTCACCCGCGGTCAGCGCACACGCCGTGCTCTGGTCCTCGGTGCAGACCTCGGTGCCGTCGGCCCGGTACAGGGCGCCGGTGACGCCGTGGTCGGCGGCCGCGGTACCGAAGACGTACGGCCCGGCGGCTGTGACGTGCAGGGTGCGGCAGCGCGCGGTGGACGACGCGTCCGGGACGGTGCCGTAAGCCTGCGGGTCCAAGGCCGGGCAGCCGGTCGGAGTGGACAGGCGGGCGAAGGAGAGGGTGTAGCTGCTCTGTTCGGCTTCGCGCTGGTCGAGTTGGACCCGGTAGGGCGCGGAACCGGTGAGGGTGCAGTCCATCTCGAAGGAGCCGTCGCCCTTGGCGCACACCTGGGTGCCGTCGGCGTCGTAGACCCACGCGTTGTCGGTCCAGTCCGACACCCGGGAGCGCAGGACGTCCCCGGCCGCCAGCGGAAGGCTGTAGCAGTCGCCGGGGGAGCCGGCGTCCAGGGAGCCGGCCAGGGCGACGGGCGCGCCCAGCGCGGTGTCCTGGGCGGACAGCGTGGTGCAGGCGGCGTCCGACAGCAGGGCGTTCCAGGCGACGGTGAAGCCGGCGCCGGGGACCGTCAGCGTGTACGTGCCGGCCTGCGCGGTCGGGCAGCGCAGGGTGCCGTAGCTCTGCTGCTGCGGGTCGTCCGGACGGTCGCAGGTGAGGATGGTGCCGTCGGGCGCGGTGACCACCGGGGTCGGCGCGAAGGGGTCCCGTGCGACGACCTGGACGAAGAGCACGTCCTTCGACCGCGGCAGGTCGAGCGTGTAGACGGGGTCGCCGTTCTCCGGATCGGCGCAGGAGTAGACGGTGTGCGGTGCCAAGGCGCCGGAGCAGGCGTCGGGTGAGTCGGCGGCGGTGGTCTGCCGCACCGCCTGGGCGTGCGCCTTCTCGGCGTCGGACTTGGTCCATGCCCGCGGCGGCGCGGTGGACTTCGCGGCCGACCTTCCGGCGGATTCGGCCGGGGACTTCGCGAGGGACTTCGCCGCGGTCCTGGAACTCGCGGCCTTCGCTGCCGCCGAGCCCGGCGCGGGCTTCGCGGCCGCCGCGTCGGCTGGTGCGTGCCCGCCGGCACGGGCGGTCGAGGAGGTCCCGGCACCGGCCGGTGCCACACTCGTGCCGCCGGTCGCCGCGGCGGCCGGCGCGAGCCACAGGGTCGCCGCCGTGGCGAGCGCGGCGGTCAGCGCGGTCGTCCCGCGCACCGCCCCGGCCCTCCGCCGTCTCGTCCACGACCTGCGCCGCGACGTGGCGGCGCCTTTCGGTTCTCTCATGATCCCCCCTGGGATACGCCCTGCGTCACGATCAGCGGGAAGCCGTCGTGCGGGCAGCCGGATTCTAGGGGGTGACCATGACAATCGGGCCGGCTTTTCCCGGGGCCGCCGCCTCCTCGAAGGCCGGTTCGCGGCCGCTGCGGTCGTCTCTATCGGGTTGTCCGACGTGTGGGGGCTGGGGCAGCATGCGGGGATGCCAGCCCTTCTGCGCAACGAAGCCGAGGTGCGCGCGCACCTGCTCGACGTCCTCTCCTACTCCGTCACCTTGGACCTCACCCGTGGCGAGGAGGGCTTCCGCAGCACGGCGGTGATCCGCTTCGGGTGCGCGGAGCCCGGTGCGGCGTCCTTCGTGGACATCGAGCCCGGGGCTTTGCTGCGCGTCGAGTTGAACGGCCGGCCGCTCGACCCCGGCACCCTCGACGGCAACCGCCTGCCGCTGCCCGCGCTGGCCGCAGGGAACGAGTTGCTGGTCGAGGCCGACATGCCGTACTCGCGCACCGCCGAGGGCCTGCACCGCTTCACCGACCCGGCCGACGGCGAGGTCTACGTGTACACGGCGTGCGCTCCCGACCTCACCCCGAAGGTCTTCGCCTGCTTCGACCAGCCGGACCTGAAGGCGCCGTTCTCCTTCACCGTCACCGCGCCCGAGGGCTGGACGGTGATCGGCAACGGCGCCAACGGCCGCCTGCCCGACGGCCGTTGGCGGATCGACCCGATCGGCGCGATCTCCACCTACCTGACGACCGTGGTCGCCGGTCCGCTGCACGCCGTGCGCGCCGAGCACGACGGCATCCCGCTCGGCCTGTACGCCCGTCGCTCGCTCGCCGCCGAACTCGACCGGGAGGCAGGGGAGTTGTTCGAGCTGACCCGGGCGTCGTTCGACCGGCTGCACGAACTCTTCGAGGAGCGCTACCCGTTCGGCGGGTACGACCAGGTGTTCCTGCCCGAGCTGAACTGGGCGGCGATGGAGAGCCCGGGCTGCGTCACCTTCCAGGACACGATGCTCTTCCGCTCCGCGCCGACCGACGCGCAGCGCGTGACCCGGGCGGTGGTCGTGTGCCACGAGATGGCCCACATGTGGTTCGGCAACCTGGTCACCCTGGCCTGGTGGGACGACATCTGGCTGAACGAGTCCTTCGCCGAGGTGCTCGGCTACCGGATCGCGGCCGAGGCCACCCGCTACACCGGCGCCTGGGCGCTGTTCGCCGCGGGCCACAAGGGGTGGGGCTACGACGCCGACCAGCGCCCCACCACGCACCCCGTCGCCGCCACCGGGGCGGACTCCGCCGCCGAGGCGCTGTCCAACTTCGACGGGATCTCGTACGCCAAGGGCGCCTCGGCGCTGCACCAGCTGATGTACCTACTCGGTGACCAGGCGTTCTTCGCCGGGGTCAACGCCTACTTCGCCGAGCACCGCCGGGGCAACGCCGGCCTGGCCGACTTCCTCGCCGCGCTGACGTCCGCCGACGGCCCGGACGTGCCGGGCTGGGCCGACCGGTGGCTGCGCACCACGGGCGTCGACACGCTGCGGATCGAGGTCGAGGTCGAGGCCGGGGTCGAGGCCGAGGCCGGGGCCGGGGCGACCGGCGGGGCCGTCACCTCCGCCGTGCTGGTCAACGACGGCAGCCGCCCGCACCGGGTGCGGATCGGTGTGTACGAGTGGGCCGGCGGGCGTGAGGGGCACGGCGGGGCCGGGCGGGACGGCGTACGCGAGCGGGACGGTGCCGCGCTCGTGGCCCGCCGGCGGCTGGACGCCGAGGTCGCGCCCGGGGGCCGTACCCCGCTGCCCGAACTGGTCGGTGCGCCGCGCGCCGCCCTGCTGCTGCCCAACGACGGCGACCTGACGTGGGCGCGGGTCCGGCTCGACGAGCACTCCGCGGCCACCGTGACCACCTCGCTGTCCGCCGTCGAGGACGAGTTGGGCCGCGCCGTGCTCTGGGAGCACCTCCGGGACCTGACCCGCGGCGCCGAACTGCCCGCCGCCGACTACCTGCGCCTGGTCGCCGCCCACCTCCCGGCCGAGAGCTCGGACAGCATCGTCGGGGCGGTGCTGGCCTTCGCCCGCGACCATGTCGTCGCCCGCTACCTCGACCCGGACCAACGGCCCGCCGCGCTCCTCCTGCTCGGCGACGCCGCGCGCGCCGTGCTCGCCCGCCCGGACGCCGGACGCGGACTGCGGATCGCCGCCCTGCGCGGCGTGATCGACACGGCGTCGGGGGAGGGCCGGCGAGCGGAGCTCGACGGCTGGCTGGACGGCCGCGACCTGCCGGACGGCGTCGACTTCGACGCGAGCCTGCGCTGGGCCGCGCTGACCCGGCTCGCCGCGACCGGGGCGGCCGACGAGGCACGGATCGCCGCCGAGCTGGCGGCCGACCCCAGCGACACCGGTGAGCTGGGCGCGGCCCGGGCCCGCGCCGCGCTCCCGGACGACGCCGCGAAGGAACGGGCCTGGCAGCGGCTGTTCACCCCCGACGCGCTCGCCGGCCCCCTGCTCACCGCGACCGCGGAGGGCTTCTGGCGTTCCGGCTCGCCTCGCGGCCAACAGGGTTACGCGCTGCGGTACTTCGAGGAGGTTCCGGCGGCCGGGCAGCGTGGTGGCGCGGTCGCGGGCGCACTCGGCGCCGGGCTCTTCCCGGTGGGCGCGGCCCACCCGGACACCATCCGCGCGGCGGAGGCGTGCCTGGCCAGGACCGACCTGACCCCCTCCCTGCGCCGCCACCTCGCCGACGGCCTCGACGACCTGCGCCGCGCCCTCGCGCACCGTCGCTGACAGCAAGCGGCCCCCGGGAGAGCAAGCGGCCCCCGGCCGGTTCGGTCCGGCCGATACCGTTGCCCGATACCACCGTTGCCGGCGATGGTGCCGGCGCGGACTACCGACAACTCCACAACTCCACAACTCCACGGGGAATCAGCGCCGTCATGCCGCATCGCACTCGACGCACCGCGTCCACCACCACTCTGCTCGCCGCCGCCACCGCCTCGCTCGCCCTCGCCGCGGGCTGCTCCTCCTCATCCGGTTCCCCCTCGCCCTCCGACTCGACGGCGACGAGAGCCGCCGCCGAGCAGCCGCTGCTCCCCGCGAGCGAGGCGAACAAGGTCGTCGACACCTACCAGAGCGTCAACAACCGGGCCAACGCCCAGCACAGCCCGACGCTGATGGCCAAGGTCGAGGCCGGCGCGATGCTCGCCTCCGACAACGGGTACTTCACGCAACTGCCCAAGCTGGACAAGAAGGAGGTCGCGGCGAACCTGGCGCCGTTCGTGTACGTCCAGCGCTCCTTCTTCATACCGCCGGCCTCCGCGAAGGCGAACTGGTTCGTGATGAAGGCCAGGATCGCGGAGCTCAAGGCCGGCAAGGCGGGCACGCCGGCGACCACGTACATTCGCTTCCTCGTCTTCCAGCACCTGAGCGGTGGTTGGCGCGCGGTGGCCGCGGCCGGCTTCTCCGGGGCCGAGCAGAAGGCCGTCCCGGCGCTCGCCCTCGACGGGAACGGCCTGGCGACGGTCGTCGACCCCGCGGCCAAGATCGGCACCCACGCGCCGAAGGACCTGGCCGGCATGGTCGCCGACCTCTACGCCACCGGCGGCGAGAAGTCCGACCTGGCGAAGACCAAGGAGCGCGACGCCGCCATATCCGTCTACACCGACCGCGCCAACAGCATGGACGGCCACGCCTACGCCGACTACAAGGCCGCCCGCCCGCCGGCCGGCGCGACCTTCGCCCTCCGCACCAAGGACGGCGGCGCCCTCGTCCTCAGCGACAGCGCCGTCGACGAGACCGTCCTAGCGAAGGACCTCACCTCCGCCGTCAACCTCGGCCCGAGCCTGCAACCGTTCGTGAAGAACGGCTCCGTGCCCATGGACCAGGTGGTGGAGCACGACATGCAGTCCCAGCTCGGAGTCATCTCCCCTTCCGGCCGCACCTCCGTCTACACCATCGACCAGCAGACCACCGCCGTCGACGCCACCCCGTCAAGCGCGGCGTGAGCCCGGCGTTGGGCTTTCGCCCCGGACCGTTCGTGACATCCGGGAGTCCCTGCTCGCCGTGACGGACACGGCCGCCTGGCCGCGCTTCGCCAGGGCCCCCGCTGCCGTTCGACGGGCTGCCGGCGGAGGCCGCGCACCGCCGCCTCATTTGGCCGCCGTGATCAGCCGACGGCCCGACATCCCGACGGCCCGACGGCGGGCGTGCGGAACGGGGTTCGGGGGCACCCTGCCCGCCGCCCCCGGTGGACAGCCCACCGTCCGCTCAATCCTGTTGCACGGGTGGGGCGCCCGCGCCGGCCACGGCGACCGCTGGGGCTCCTTGGCCCAGTAGCAGGCGTTCCCGATCACGGCGCTGGGCGGGCTCCTCCGGGGCCGGGGGGACCTGGAGCGGGCCGTGCAGGTGTTCGTGCGCGCCGAGGAGTTGGGCGACGGGTACGCGATGGAGTACCGGGCGCGGATCTTGGCTGCCCGAGGCCGGCACGAGGAGGCCGACGCGCTGCGCGCACGGGCGGCGGCGGCCGAGCGGATGCTCTGAAACGTACGGGCGCCGCGGGCGCGGCGCTGACGTGAAGGGGGGAGCGGGCGGCTTTCGCTGGGACGAGGCGCTGGATCTGCTCGGCCCGGCACGCGCGATGTGCGGCCCGCGCAGGGACGAGCGCACCGTGCGGGCCGGCACGTCGTCGCGGCAGGCGCTAGGCCAGCGCGAAGTAGCGCAGCCACAGGTAGACCGCTGACGTGCCGACCGTCGCGGCGGTGACGACGAGCCCGTAGCGGGTGAACTGCCAGAAGGAGATGGGGCGTCCGGAGCGTTCGGCGATGCCGAGCACGACGACGTTGGCGGACGCGCCGATCGCGGTGGCGTTGCCGCCCAGGTCGGCGCCGGCCGCCAGCGCCCACCACATCACGTGGTCGCTCGCACCGCCGAGGTGGTGGACGAGGTCGGCGGTGACCGGCGCCATGGTCGCGACGTAGGGGATGTTGTCGATGACGCCGGACAGCACGCCCGAGGCGCCGAGCATCAGCATGGAGCCGCCGAACTCCTTGTCGCCGACGGCGCCGGCGAGCGCGTCGGAGACGTGGGCGACGACCCCGGTCTCGATCAGCCCGCCGATCATCACGAACAGCCCGGCGAAGAACGCCAGCGTCGGCCACTCCACCTCGGCGAGCACCTCGCCGGTCTCCACGGTGGAGACCGCCACCAGCAGACCCGCGCCGAGCAGCGCCACGATGCTCGGCTCGAACCCGATCAGCGGGTGCAGCACGAACCCGGCGATCACCAGGCCCAGCACCGTCAGCCCCTGGACGAGCAGCCGCGCGTCCCGGATCGCCTCGCGCCCGTCCAGCGCGAGCACTTCGGCGGCGCGGTCGGCGTCGTAGACGAAGGCGGAGCGGAACATGAGCCGGGCCAGGCCGATCAGCACCAGCACCAGCAGCACGGCCAGCGGCGCGAGGTGCGCCAGGAAGTCGTTGAAGGTCAGCCCGGCCCGGCTGCCGATGATGATGTTCGGCGGGTCGCCGACGAGGGTGGCGATGCCGCCGATGTTCGACGCGAAGACCTCGACGATCAGGAACGGGGCGATCGGCAGCGCGAGACGCTCGCAGATCAGCAGCGTGACGGGGGCGACGAGCAGCACGGTGGTGACGTTGTCCAGCAGCGCCGAGGCGATCGCGGTGATGGCGATGAGCATCACCATCACCCGGAAGGGCCGGGCCCGGGCCTTCCGCACCGACCAGATCGCGAGGTACTCGAACAGGCCGGTGCGTTTGAGCACTCCGACGATCATCATCATGCCCATCAGCAGGAAGATGACGTTCCAGTCGATGCCGGCGCGCTCGGAGTAGAAGGCGGCGTTGCCGTCGGTCGCCCCGACCAGCAGCATCAGCGCCGCGCCGCCCATCGCCGCGGCGACGCGGTGTATTCGCTCGCTGATGATCAGGGCGTAGGTGCCGATGAAGACGGCCAGCGCCGCCCAGCCGTGCCAGTCGTTCATGCCACTCCGAGCAGTCGGTCCAGCAGATGGGAGGCGGTGATCACGCCGAGCAGGCGGGTGCCGTCGGGTTCCTTCGCCATCACGGCGACCAGCGGGCTGCGTTCGCGGGCCATCAGCGCCGCGACCTCCAGCACGGTGGCGTCACCGGCGACCACGGGCGCCGCCGTCCGCTCCCTCGGCAGGATGTCGGCGACCGCCCGGTCCGCCAGCGCGGCGCAGAGCCGGTCCGCGTGCTGCTCGTCGACGACGGCGGCCAGCGTCGGGTCCTCGACCACGTACGACGGCACCAGGAGCCGTACGAACCGCGAGGCCGGCACGATCGCGTACGGGGCGCCGTCCGCGTCCACCACCAGCACCCCCGGCAGTCCGCGGCCCGCCAGCAGCCGGGCCGCGTCGAGCGCGGGGCTGCCGAGGGTCACGGTCGGGTAGGACCGGGCGAGTTCACGAGCGCGCATGTCCTGCCTCCTGGGTAGGGGCCGTGGGCGGCGGCCCTGGTTCGTCGCCGGGCGCGACGCCGGGCGACTCGCCGGGCGACTCGAACGCGGCCGGACACGGGCTCGCGCGGAAGGAGAGGTGCCGGCCACCGGTGAACGGCACGGTGAACAGGGCGGTGAACAGGGCGGTGAACGGGCCGAGATCGGCGGTGGCCGCGACGATCGGGCTGCCTGGCGGGCTGCGTACGCGCCCGAGCCCGCCGTCACCGACGAGCGCGCCGCCGACCGGGAAGGGCGGGGAGGCCGGCCGCACCGGCCGGGGGACAACACCCGACCGCGGCACCGCGACCAGCGGCGCCACCCCGAAGACGACGAGCACCATGGAAGACCCCGATCAGCGAAGAGAGTTCTCTCGTATTCGCCGACCAGACTTCCCGGCACACCAGCAGCAAACGTACACGACCTTCGGGCGGCTGCGGCGGGAGTCCGGAACTGCGGCAGGGTCGGTGGCTCCTCCACCGGTGCGGCACTCCCGGACCTCGCCGTGGTTTTCGTGCCTTCGAGGCCACGACGGGTCCGGGCCACGAGGGGTGTACGGCCGGTCCAGGGCTCAGCAGGTCCCTCACGCCCGTGACCTGCGGTTTCCGCGCCACCAGGCCGGTCGCCGTACGGGTGCTCAGTGGGCGGGGCCGGCCGGCCGGCGGGTGCCGGGTGAAAGACGATCAGCGAGGAAGCGGGCTTCCGGAAGCTGTCGGGCGGGCCCCGCCCGACACCATGCTCCTGCAACATGGAAGCTGTTGCAAGCTCTTCGCAATAGGGGTCTAGGGTGGGTCGTGGCATGTTGACGACCATCGTGGAAAGGGGCCGTGCCTGATGGGCACCTACGCTCTTCCGGACCTGCCGTACGACTACTCCGCGCTCGCGCCGGCGATCACCGGGGAGATCCTGGAGCTGCACCACGCGAAGCACCACGCCGCTTACGTCAAGGGCGCGAACGACACGCTGGAGCAGATCGCCGAGGCCCGTGACAAGGACGCGATCACCCCGACCGGGCTGGTCGGGCTGGAGAAGACCTTCGCGTTCAACCTCTCCGGGCACGTCCTGCACTCAATCTTCTGGCAGAACCTCTCGCCCGACGGCGGGGACCGCCCCGACGGCGCGCTGGCCACCGCGATCGACGAGCACCTCGGTGGTTTCGAGGCGTTCAAGAAGCAGCTCACCACCGCCACCGCGTCCGTACAGGGCTCCGGTTGGGGCGTGCTCGGCTGGGAGCCGCTGGGCAAGCGGCTGATCATCGAGCAGGTCTACGACCACCACGGCAACGTCGGCCAGGGCACCACCCCGCTGCTGGTCTTCGACGCCTGGGAGCACGCCTACTACCTCCAGTACAAGAACGTCCGCCCGGACTACGTCACCAAGCTGTGGGACCTGGTGAACTGGACCGACGTCAGCGCCCGCTACACCGCCGCCACCGCGAGCTGAAGGCCCGCGCCGCGCGGGGAGCGGCGCCGGTAGCCCCCGTCCGCCGGGTCGGGCCCGTCAGCAGCCGGGCCTGACCCGGTGCCGCCCCCGCCGCACGCGGCCAGTGCGAGCAGTGCGAGCAGTGCGCCGGCCAGCGCCGTGGCGGCGGGACGGGTGCGGGGGTTCATTCCTGGGTCGCCGGGAGGCGGACGACGTAGGACTTCTCGCCGGCGAGGGTCAGCTGGCCGGCGTGGTAGGTCAGGGTGCGGGGGAGGGCGCAGGGGAAGCGGGTGGCGTCGACGGGGTGGTGGACGTCGCAGGTTCCGCTCTTGGCGGCGCTCGTGGAGGGCTTCGCGGACAGCAGCAGGGTGGCGGTGCCGTCGTGGAGGTGGAGGACGTAGTCGCCGTTGCCGTGGGTGAGTTGTACCGCGTGGACGTAGAGGCCGTCGGCGCCGTCGGAGGCGAGCCAGGTGGTGGTGAGGTCGGCGGGGCGGCCGTTGACGCCGGCGACGGATGCGGGCAGGGGC
The DNA here is from genome assembly GCF_040702025.1 of Streptomyces sp. NPDC088194. Lineage (NCBI taxonomy): Bacteria > Bacillati > Actinomycetota > Actinomycetes > Kitasatosporales > Streptomycetaceae > Streptomyces > Streptomyces sp. NPDC088194. The sequence goes on from NZ_JBFBIV010000001.1 coordinate 69,568, forward strand.
AACGCGGTCGTCCCGCCCTGGGGGGAGACCACGCGGACGTCGGCGAGGGTGGTGGAACTGCTCTTCGTCCCTCGCAGGTACGTCGTGCCGTCGGGGGCCACGGCGTCGCCCACGTTGAGGAAGGTGGTGTCCTTGCCGTGGCCGACCGGTTGCTGTGCGACGCGGGTGAGCCGGCCGGACGACAGCGACCACAGCGCGCGGTCGTCGACGAGCACGACCGCGCCCGCACGGGTCACCCCGACCGGGGTGACCGCTTTGGTGAAGCGGACGTCGCCGGCCGTCGCGGTGGCGGGAGCCGAGGTGTTGTAGGGACGTGTCCGGTCGGCGTCGCCGGCCAGGACCGAGGTGTTCCCGCTCTTCGGGTCGAGCCGGACCACTTCGGCGCCGTGCCCGAACACGACCGAACCGTCCGGCATCGCCACGAGGCCCTCCGGCGGGGTCGCGTCGAAGAGGTTCCCGGTCGTGGGGAAGGTCTTCCCCTTGCCGGTGGCGCTCAGCCCGGTCAGGGCCGGGGAGTTGAGCAGATAGGTGGTGCCGGCGGCGTCGGTGGCCGCCCCGTTCGGATGAAGGGAGCCCAGCGCCTGGCCGACGGTGGTGCTGCCGTCGTACGTCCCGAGCAGCGCGGCCTGCCCCGGCTTCGGCGCGTGCGGCTTCCCCTTGCCGCCGCAGCCGGCCACCGCGACCAGCCCGACCAAGGCGACCGCGACCGAGACGGCGACGGTGGACGCGGCCGTACCGCGTCCGCGCGCCGGCCGTACCCGCCGACCCGCCCCAGATCCGCCCGCGCCAGATCTGCCCGCGCCAGATCCGCGGGCCCCAGACCCGCCCACCCCAGACCCGCCCGCGACCGTTCCGGCCACCCGCTCAGCTCCGTCAGTTGACATTGTTCGAGCTCCCTGTGTGCTCGGAGGTGGTCTGCGAGTGGCCCTCCTTCGCGTAGTTGGAGAGCTGGTTGATGGTGTTCTGCTGGGAGGTGGGCAGCCCGTCGAACCACCGGTCGTACTCGGTCCCGTTGAACTTGGTCATGTCGAAGTTCCCGTCGTGGTACCAGGCGTACGGCGGCGGGTTGATCGTGCCCGCGTGGATGAGGCCGTTGGCCGCCGGTATCTGGAGGGACTGCTCCTCCTGGAAGTCGGCCTTCTGCGCCGCGTTGGTGACGTCGGCGGCGTGGGTAGTGGAGAACTGGTAGGAGAGCCAGGCGCTGCCGCCACCGTTGGCCATGGCCACGATCGCGGGCGCTTCCTCCGGGATGAGCGGACCGATCAGGCCGCCCGCGATCCACGCGTACATCGCGTCGTTCTGCGCCTGCGCGTCGGCCTTCGCCGCCGGCTGGTACTTCAGGTCGCTCATGACGTTGTCGATGCTGCCGTCGAGCCGGCCCAGGTTGGTGAGGACCGTGCTGGCGTCCTTCGAGGAGCTGTCGCCCTGGTAACGGGCGCTCTCGGTGGTGATGTTGGCGTGCACGGCGGCCCGGAAGTCGCCGGCGGCCGCGGGGTTGCCGTTCATGAACTCGTGCATGAAGAGGTTCAGGTCCGTGGGGTTGGCGTTGATCTGTGGCCGGCCGCTCGCGTCGTGGTCGACCTCGAATCCCGCCGAGCCCATGTGGGTCTGCGCGCTCGTGAAGTCCGGCACGTAGGCTCCGGCGACGTCGGCGAGGGCGACCCCCAGCTTCGGCGGCAACTGCTGCCCGCCGGACTTGTAGTGGCTCGCGCCGGCCTGGAAGACGTTCGCGGCGGCCTGCGTGGCGTCGGTGTCGATGTCCTTGTTGCCGCTGCCGCGCTTGGTCGCCTGCAGGAGGACCTGGGAGGGGAACTCGGAGTCGTCGCTGATTCCGGGTGTCTGCCAGTTGGCGTTGACGAGCTGCTCGGCGGCGAACTTGCCGTCCCCGCCCGAGAGCAGGTCGCGGGACGCCTGCTGGTTCTCGCCGAGCTTGGACAGCACCGCGAGGCTGGGGTCGTTGGCGGACACTCCCCGCGCGATGTCCTGCTGCTGGCTGATGCTCTTGGTGAAGTTGTCCTCGTGCAGGCCGAGTTCCTTGTACCAGGGGTCCTTGTCCGGGTCGATCCAGCTGTCGACCGTACCGATGCTCATGTCCCCGGGGGTGTAGCTCGGGCGCAGGTTGTCCTTCTGGTCGGCGCGCCAGTGCAGGGCGGCGTCGCCCATGTTCGTCAGGAACGTGGGTTCCCACTTGTCGCCGGAGGGGCCGTACTTGACGAGCATGCTCGCCGACCACATGTCGTGGGGGGAGGTGAAGGTCTTCGCGTCGAACTGCGGGAGGTTGCCGGCCTTGCTGAGCTGGGTCGCCGCCGCCAGGTTGTCGCCGAACTCGCCGAGGATCTTGGTCGAGTCCGGGCTGAGCACGGTGCCGCCGTGGGTGCCGTCCATGGCGTGGAGTTCGAGCGCCAGGTTCGATTCGAGGTCGGCGCCGCCGTTGCCGTAGTAGCCCTGCATGAAGCCGGTGTCGTTCTTGCCCGCTTCGGCCTGGTCGGCGGCGGAGTGGATCGCGGTGCGGGTGGCGGGCCACTTCGGGTCGGCGCTCTGGGTCAGCTTCAGCAGTGTCGCGGTCTGGGTGCCGGTCTGCTGCGGGGTGGCGCCGGCGGGCGTGCCGAACATCTCGAAGGTGGTGGCGATGAAGTCCTGGTAGTCGCTCTGCTTGGCGTTGCTGCCGCTGAGCGCGCTCATCGCGGCGGTGGCGAAGTCGGTCTCGGTTCCGGAGTGCAGGACCGGGGCGTAGTACGAGCCGTACGGCCCCTGGGTCGAGTGGTCGCCGGAGCCTGCCATGAGGGTGGCCTGGAACGCGGCGGTCATGTCCGCGTCGTGCTGTGAACCGACGTATGAGGCAAGGGACTTGAGGTTGCCGTTCAGGTCGGTCTTGCCCGGGTCCTGGCCCATGTTGGCGAAGACCTGCTGGGTGGCGGCCTCGTTCGGGGACAGCGCGTGGAGGTCGAGTGCCACGACGTCCTTCGGCAGCCCGAGCACGTCGGCGGCGTCGAACGGGTCGCTGCTGAAGTTCTGCTTGGGGTCCTTGGCGAACTGGTCCATCCCGGCCGCCCGGGTGGTCTTGACCAGGAAGTCCGTGGAGAAGTTGCCGTACTGGAGCATCGCGGCCCGGTTCCAGGCCGCGCTGTTGGAGCCCTTGGGCAGGGGCGAGGTGTAGTACGAGACGACCTTGTCGAAGCCCGGCACCGGGTAGGCGGCGTCGGTCGCCGTGCCGAGGGCGTGGCTGAAGACCGTCAGGTCGCTGCCGGCGGTGCTGCTGTGGGTCGAGGCGAGCAGCGTGGGCAGTGAGGTGGCCTCCGACGGGGTGAGGTTGGCGTAGAAGGCCGCGCAGTAGTCCGGGTCGTCCTGGTGTGCCAGCAACTCCTGGGCGAGCGTGTGGTATTGGTCGCCGGCCTTGCTGTCGCCGCCGTTGTTGGCGTTGAACTGCTGGGCCAGCTTCTTGCCGTCCGCCTGCGCCTGCGCGGACGACTCGGTGACCGGCTCCGGGATCTGCACCATGTGCATGTCCGGCCCGTTGCCCGCGGCCGCCGCGGCGGCCAGGGTCTCCCGCCGTTTGAGCTTCGGCGACTCGTCGTCCAGCCAGCCGCAGATCGTCAGGAGACTGCTCAGGTCCTGGGTGTCGAGCCCCTTCGCCGTGAACTGCCCCATGTAGCGCGACACCAGGTCCCGCAGATGCTGCCGGTCACCGTCGAACGACGAGATCATCTGCTTCAGCGCGGTCGGGTCGATACCCGAGAACTCCCCCATGGCGTCCCCCCGTGGACTTCATGGCGCCGGTCGGCGCCGCCGCTTCCATTAACGCACCCGAGCCCGCCGCACGCCCGTTCGCCGCGAGATCCTTGACGCTCCCTGTACGTTCGCGGGCCCATCTGCCGGGACGGGCCGCGCCGGGCCGATCGCGCGCGTCATTCCTGGGCCGTCGCCACCGTCACCGCCCGCACCCTCAGTGCCACGCGTCCGGGCAGCGCGGTCGCGACAAGCGCGAGGAGTCCGGCCGCGGCGACCACCGTCACGTACAGGTGCGGGGTGACGGCGGGTGCCGTGCGGCCCGTCATGCCGATGCTGAACGAGGTCAGGACGGCCAGGGCGATGCCGCTGCCGAGGAGGGTGCCGAGCAGGAGGACCGACAGGGCCTCGGTCCGCAGCATGCCCAGCACCTGGCGGCGGGTCGCCCCGGCCAGCCGCAGCAGCGCGAACTCCCGGACCCGCTCGGAGACGGACATGGCGAGGGTGTTGACCACCGCGATCGCGGTGAAGGCCAGGACGAGCCCCATGGCGATGAGGTTGACCTCCGCGTCGGTCTGCTGCCGCCGCGCCTGGAGGGAGTCCGCGGCGGCGGGGGAGAGCACCCGAAGGCCCGGGAAGTCGCGCAGATTCGCGGCGAGTTGTGAGCGGGTGCGGTCCGTGCTGACGAGGAGGGAGGCGGCGAGCGGGTTGTCGACGTGCCGGGCGAGCAGGTCGTGCGCGAAGGTGAGGTCTCCGAAGCCGAGCCCCCTGGCGTAGACGGCGGCGACGGTGAGCGTGGCGGGGGTGCCGTCGCCGAGGGTGAGTCTCAGGGTGCTTCCGGGCTTCACGTGGTGCTGGCGCGCGGCCAGTTCGCTGACCGCGACGCTGTGCTCGGTGAGCCCGCCGAGGGAGCCGGCGGTGACGTGCGGGTCCCAGGTGCGGGCGAGCCCGGCCGGCGTGACGCCCTGGGCCGGGTACTTGTCGAAGCCGATCCGGACGGTCGTACGGACCACTTCGGTGACGACGTCGTGCCGGGTGCGCAGTTGACGTGCCGCCTCGGACGGGACGCCGGGCCCCTGGGAGGCGACCACCCAGTCGGCCAGGACACCCGCACGGGCCTGGGCGCGAGCCGCGTCGCCGAGGGTGGACTGCACGAAGAGCACCGTGCAGGTCATCGCGACGAGCAGGGTGAGGGGGGTGACGACGGAGGCCATACGGGTGGCGTTGCCGCGGAGGTTGGCGGTGGCGAGCCTGCCACCGGGACCGGACCAGCGCAGCGGTCCGGCCAGCAGAAGGGCGGCCGCTTTGACCAGGAGCGGCCCGAGCAGCGCGACGGCGGTGGACAGGACGACGACGGCGAGGAACGTCACCGGTGTGGAGGCGGGTTCGGTGTGCAGGCTGCTGAGCAGTGCGACCAGGACGCCGCCGCCGGCGAGCAGCAGGAGGCCGGCGAGGAGGCGTCCGTAGGAGAGCCGGGTGGTTTCGGTCCGGGCTTCGGTGAGTGCCTCGGCCGGGTGGATACGGGCGACGCGGCGCGAGGCGATGCGCGCGGCGGCCCACGCGCCCAGCAGGGTCACGGCGAGGCCGGCGAGCGGGGGAACGAAGCCGGAGGTGTGCTGGAGGGTGGTGGGCACCGCGCCCGCAGCGGTGAACCGGGCGTACAGCCAGTCGCCCAGGGGGAGCCCGAGCAGGGCCCCGGCCGTTCCCGCGGTCGCTCCGACGATCAGGGCCTCCCGTCCCAGCAGCTTGCGGATCTGCCCGGAGGTGGCGGCGATGGCGCGGAGCAGGGCGAGTTCGCGGAGGCGTTGCTGGACGGAGAGCGCGAACGTCCCCACGACCACGAGCACCGCCACGAGCAGCGAGGTGCCTCCCATCGCGCCGCCGATGCTGACCAGCTTGACGCGGGCCGCGGCGGCGTCCAGGAACTCCACCGGACCGCGGGCGCCTCCGGTGCTGACCTGGGCACCGGTGCCGTGCAGCGCCGCAGCCACGGCATCGCGCAGCCGGCCCGGATCGGTGCCCGCCGCCGGGATCACGCCGAACGCGGTGACCTGCCCGGGGCGGGCGGCCAGCCGGCTCGCCTCGGCGGCGGAGAAGAAGAGGGACGTCTGGTGGGTCACGCTCGTGGCGGGGGCGGCGACACCGCTGACGCGGTAGGTGCGCGGAGCCCGCGTCGACTGGACGGTGAGGCGGTCACCGGGTTCGAGGTGCGCGCGCCCGGCGAGGTAGCCGTCGACCACGACGTCGGAGTCGGCCGTGGGAGCGGTGCCCGCGGTGAGCCGGTACGGCGTCAGCGCGGCGGATTCCCAGGCGTGTCCGTAGGCGCTCCTCCCGCCGGTGCCGTTCGCGGTCAACGGCTCTGCTAGGAAGGTGAGTTCGGGGATGACGCGGGTGACGCCCGGAGTCGCGGACAGGGTGCCCGCGATGCCGGCCGGGAGCCAGGCGCGTTCGGCGACAGGTTTGGCCTTGTGTTTGACCTTGGTCTTGCCCTTCTTGTGCTTCACGGTGGTCTGGTGGACGTTCTGGTCGGCGGAGACCACGATCGGGGCCGCGGCGTAGCGCTCGGTTCTGACGCTGCCGCGCAGCCCCGTGTCCAGGAGCGTGCCGCACGCGGTCATCAGGGCGGCCGCGCACATCAGGGCGACGAAGGCACCGAGGAAGCCCGCCTTGCGCGCGCGGACGGTCTTCAGGGCGTAGCGCAGCATCATGAGTGGTCGGCCTTCCTGCTGTCGTGTGCGGTCTCGTTTTTCGGGCCGGCTTCCGAACTGCCGTGGGCAGCGGGCTCGTTCACCGGTTCGGCCGTCGAGTCGTTCACCGTCTCGGGCGTCGGCTCAGCCGTCGGCTCGGGCGCCGGGAATCCGAGGAAGCGGGTCAGCAACGTGCGTGCGCCGGGCGGCGTTTCGGACTCGGGCCGCTTGTAGCGGTTGAGGAGGGCGATGTACTCCTCGAAGAAGGACCTGAGTTCGGGCAGCGTGAGCCGGACACTGCCGCGCGAGTAGAGGAACGCGTCCGCCCAGGGACCGTCCTCGGCGTCCCGTTGCAGCCGTTCGAAGAGCTCCAGGTCCCCGGCGTACGCATGGTGGTTGAGCTCATCCATGACCTGCCGCATCTCGGGACTCTGGCGGCTGCGCGGCGGGAAGCGGCGGTCCCCGGGAACCATCCGCCACCACCGCTCGCGGTGCGCGCTCGGACCGCCGTCCGTCTCCTCGACGAAGCCGTATCTGGCCAGTTCGCGCAGGTGGTAGCTGGTCGCGCCGGTGTTCAGCCCGAGGGCTCGGGCGAGCATCGCCGACGTGGCCGGGCCGTGCAGGGTCAGGTGCTGGAAGACGGCCTGCCTGCGGGGGTGGGCGAGGGCCTTGAGCGTGGCGAGGTCGCCGAGTTCGACGGGCGTCGCGAAGGCGCCTCGCGCCGCGGGGAGTTCACCGGAGCCGGGTTGCTGGGGCATGGCTCCACAGTCGTCCGTGCACAGGTGTCTGTGCACTGCGGCAACCCGGCGTCCTCGAACGGGGGTTACCCCCACCACCCGCGGCCGTCCGGTGCGGCTTGAGCTCAACCTCGGTTGAGGTCGTAGCGTCGAGGCAGCCACCGCGGGAAAGGACATCTCTGCCGTGATCGCGATCGCGCACGCATCGGCCGGCGCTGCCACGTGTACGGCGACCCGTGCCGCCCGTGGACCGTCCGCCGCTACGCCCGGCCGTTGCATGGCGGGGGAGCCGCGGGTGTCGGGCTCGGGCCGTTGCGGGGTGGGGGAGCCCCGGGTGCCGGGCTCGGGCCGTTGCATGGCGGGGGAGCGGCGGGTGTCGGGCTCGGGCCGGCCATGACGCAGGACAGGCACGTCGACCCGGACGTTCCCCTCGCGGTCGGCGAGGTGACGAGACGAACCGGAGTGTCCGCTTCCGCGCTCCACTTCTACGAACGCAAGGGCCTGATCTTCTCCACCCGCAACAGCGGCAACCAGCGTCTCTACCCGCGCCATATGCTGCGGCGCGTCTCGCTCATCATCGTCGCCCGCCGCCTCGGCATCCCCCTCTCCGACCTCGCGACCGTCTTCGCCGCCCTCCCGCAGGACCGTGCGCCGACGGATGCGGACTGGCAGCGGATGTCGCGGCGCTGGAAGCGCCAGTTGCAGGAGCGCCGGCGGGTCCTGGAGCAACTCGAACACGAACTCACCGGCTGCATCGGGTGCGGCTGCCTGTCGATGCGGGCCTGCGTCCTGCTCAACCCCGACGACGCACTTCAGCACAAGGGCCCGGGCCCAGTCCGGTTGCAGGAGCCACCGCGCCGGAAGCCGCGGTAGGGGGAGCGCGCTCCGGGCGTGGGCGGGTCACGCCGCCGGGGGGACCCGGCGGGCCGGCGGGATCGAGGGGTTGACCGCAGTCGAGGGGGGTTGACCTCAACCGCGGTCGAGGCGGTGGGCTGGCGCCGGAAACACGCTCATCCCTCGGCGAAGGCGAGTCCCATGAATACGGAAACCGCGGCCCAGGGCACCGGTGCCAGGGGGTCCGGCCCTGCGGTGGAACCAGCGAACCGGACCCTCCCGGTGGTCCTGGTCGGCGTCGTGCTGGTGGCGATGTCGATCTCCGGTACGGCGGTGGCACTGCCGGACATCGGCGCCGACCTGGACGCGTCGGGGTCGGCCCTGAACTGGGTGGTCGGCGGCTACAACCTGGCCTTCGCGGCGACCACCCTGGTCGCCGGGTCGACCGCGGACCGTATCGGCCGCAGACGGGTCTTCGTCATGTCCGCCCTGGTCTTCGCCGTGGGGTTCGTCGTGACCGCCGCGAGCCCTTCGATCGTCGTCACCGACCTCGCCCGGGTCGTCTCCGGCGCCGGCGGCGCGGGCGTCATGGCCGCGGGAGGCGCGATCCTCGCCCACACTTTCGACGGCGCGGCCCGTAACCGCGCGTTCGCGCTGATGGGCACCATGGCCGGGGTCGGCATCGCGGTCGGCCCGACGCTCGCCGGACTGCTGATCGCCGTCACCGGATGGCGCGGCGGCTTCGTCGTGTTCGCGCTCGTCGGTCTCGCCGTCGCCCTGGGCGCCCTGCGCCTTCGCGAGTCCCGCGCCCCGGGAGGGGCCGGCGACCCGGTGGGAAGCGTCCTGTTCATCACGGCGCTGACCCTCGTGATGTCCGCGGTCCTGCAAGGCCCCACGGCCGGGTGGGGCGACCCGCTCATCGTGTCCGCACTGGCCGCGGCCCTGCTGGTCCTGATCCTGTTCGCGCTCGTGCAACGGCGCAGCGCGATGCCCGTACTGGCGCCCTCGCTCGTGGCGAACCGCGGGTTCCTGGGGTGGAGCCTGGCCACGCTGACCACGTCCGTCGGGTTCCTCGGCGTGCTGGTCTTCCTTCCGACCTACCTCCAGACCGCCACCGGCATGTCTCCGGCGCTCGCCGGTGTCACGATGCTGCTCCTGACCGCGCCTGTCCTCTTCATGCCCCTGGTCGCCGTCGCCCTGATCGGCAAGGGCCGCTCGCCCCGGCTGCTCATCCTCGGCGCCCTGGTCCTCGTCGTCGCGGGGAACCTCTGGCTCACCGCGCTGCGGGGCCAGCACACGGTCGCCGTGATCGCCGTACCGCTGCTGATGATCGGTACCGGGATGGGCGCGTCCTTCGGCATCACCGACGGGCAGGCCATGAGCCTGGTCCCCCCGGAGTCGGTCGGCATGGCCGCGGGATTCCTCAACACGCTCCGGGGGGCGGCCGAAGCGCTGGTCATCGCCGGCTTCAGCGCCTCCCTCCTCGGGCTGCTCACCCACCGGCTCCGCGACCGCCCCCACGCCGCCGCCGTCAGCTCCGGCCACCTCAGCGCCGACCGTCTCCACGCCACGGCGGAACTGTCCGCGCTCACCTGGTCCTGGCGCCTCACCCAACTGGGCGTCAGCGCCCTCTGCGCGGCGCTCACGATCACCGTCGCGATCCTGATCCGCCCCCGCGACCGCACCACCTGAGCCCTCCCGGCGCCGCCCTCTTGCGGCGGCGCCTCAGCCTCGCCCACACCACCCGGCGGTGGACGCGCGAGCGCGGGCGGGGGTGGTGGGGGTGTGGTGTGGTGTCACGTGGTGCGAGGTGGTGCCAGCTGGCGCCATTCGTGTGCCGTCATGGTGGCGGGGAGCCGGGTGGTGCCGCGCTGGCTCAGGCTGGCTCTGCTCGTTTCTGCAGGTGGGAGGGGTGGTTCGGGAGGGGTGGCGTCGTGGTGGGGTGAAGGGGTTGCGCGTGGCGCCAATGTGGTGCCATGATGGCGTCATGGATCTGAACCCGTATGTCGACGCCCTTCGTCGCGAACTTGCCGTGGCCGCCGAGGCCGGCGGGGAGGATGCCCGCGAGTTGGCCGAGCGGCTCACCGCTCCGCTGGAGTCGGCGACCCGGCTGGCCATGCTCAACGTGCTCTCCGCCGCGATGGACGAGGTCACCCGCGAGCTCGCCCCGGGCTCCGTCGACGTACGGCTGCGCGGGCTCGACCCGGACTTCGTGGTGACGCTGCCGCCCTCCGACAGCGGTCCCGCGGAGCCGGCCGCGCCCGTGGAACCGCTCAAGGGGCAGGCGCCCGACGACGGGGACGAGGGCGGCACCGCCCGCGTGAACCTGCGCCTGCCGGCGCACCTCAAGGCGCGTGCCGAGGAGGCCGCGAGCCGCGAGGGCCTGTCGGTCAACGCGTGGCTGGTCCGGGCCGTGTCGGCCGCGGTCGGCGGTGGCACGCAGCCGCGCAGGACGGAGAAGACCCGCACCATCGGACAGAGCTTCACCGGCTGGGTGCGCTGACCGCGCCCACGCCAACGCGCACCACCCGCACGCGCACTCACCCGCCCACTCCCACCCTTACCGCGTCCCACCAGCGCGGACGCCGAAACGACTCGCGAGGACGGTACAGCCATGCCTTCTTTCGACACCCCCGAACCGATCTCGGTCATCGCCCACGTGGGCGCCGGCTCCATCCAGTTCACCGCGGCCGACCGCACCGACACGGTCGTCGAGGTACGGCCGCGCGACCCGAAGCGGGACCGGGACGTGCGGGCCGCCGAGCAGACCGAAGTCACGTACGCGAGCGGCGTCCTGACCGTCAGGACGAAGCAGCGCTATCTCGTCGGGCCCACCGGCTCCGTCGACGTGATGGTCGACCTGCCCACCGGCTCGGGCGTGGAGGTGACCGGCTCCTGGACCCGGGTGCTCGGCGAGGGCCGGTTCGGCGAGGTCCGGGTGAAGACCTCGGGCGGTGACGTCCGCTTCGACACGACCGGGCCCGTCCAGTTGGCCGCCTCGTACGGCGCGGTCACCATCGACCGGATCGAGGGCACGGCCGAGATCACCGCCAGCTTCGGCAGCCTGCGCGTCGGCACCATCGACGGCCCGGCCGTCCTGAAGAACTCGCACGGCGCCACGACCGTAGGCGCCGCGATCGGCGACCTGCGGGTGAGCGGTGCGCACGGCAACATCGACATCGCGCGCGCCGAGGGATCGGTCACCGCCACCACCGCCCACGGGGCCTTGGGTCTCGCCGAAGTCGCGCGCGGAAAAGTCCAGTTGGACACGTCCTACGGGGCCATCGAGGTCGGTGTCCGCGAGGGCACCGCCGCCTGGCTCGACGTCAGCTCCGAGCACGGGCAGGTGCGCAACGCACTCGCCGAGGCCGGGGTCCCGCAGGAGACGGAGGACACCGTCGAGGTCCGCGCCCGGACCCGGTGGGGCAACATCGACGTGCGCCGCAGCCGGCTCTGAGCGCCCGCCCCGCGACCCTGCGTACCGGCTCCGCCGACCCTGAGCACCGCCGCCGCTGCCCGCCGACCCTGAGCACCGGCCCCGCCAACCCGCCCGCTCCGCCCCGCGGTTAGCCCCTCACGCCTCACCCTTCACGCTCGCACCCCACCCCCGCCCCGCCACGCCTTGCCTCGCCTCACCCTTCACGCTCGCACCCCACCCCTGCCCCGCCCCGCCTTGCCTCGCCTCGACTCGAACGGGAGAGCCCATGGCTTCCTCTGTCATGCCCACGCCCAGGCATGCCGACCCCTATCCACCCGCCGCCATCTCCGCGCTCGGCCTGCGCAAGTCCTACGGGGACAAGCTCGTCCTCGACGGCATCGACCTGCGCATCCCGGCCGGCTCCGTCTTCGCCCTGCTCGGGCCGAACGGCGCCGGCAAGACCACCGTCGTCAACATCCTCTCCACCCTCATCACCGCCGACGCCGGCCAGGCCCAGGTCGCGGGCCACGACGTGAACGCGGCGCCGCACGGGGTGCGCGGCGCGATCGGCGTCACCGGCCAGTTCTCCGCCGTCGACAACCTGGTCACCGGCGAGGAGAACATGCTCCTCATGGCGGACCTGCACCACCTCCCCCGCCGCGAGGGCCGCCGCACCACCGCCGAACTGCTGGAGCGCTTCGACCTGGTGGAGGCCGCGAAGAAGCCCGCCTCCACCTACTCCGGCGGCATGAAGCGCCGTCTCGACATCGCCATGACCCTGGTCGGCGCCCCGCGGATCATCTTCCTCGACGAGCCGACCACCGGCCTCGACCCGCGCAGCCGCCACACCATGTGGGGGATCATCCGCGAGCTGGTCGCCGGCGGCGTGACCGTCTTCCTCACCACCCAGTACCTGGACGAGGCCGACGAACTCGCCGACCGCATCGCGGTGTTGAGCGACGGCACGATCGCCGCCGAGGGCAGCCCCGACGAGTTGAAGCGGCTCGTCCCGGGCGGGCACGTACGGCTGCGGTTCACCGACCCCTCCGCGTACCAGTCCGCCGCCGTCGCCCTGCGCGACGCCGCCAGGGACGACGCGGCGCTGTCGCTGCAGATCCCGCACGACGGCGGCCAGCGCGCGCTGCGCGCCCTCCTCGACCGGCTGGACTCGGCCGGCGTCGAGGCGGACGAACTGTCCGTGCACACCCCCGACCTCGACGACGTGTTCTTCGCCCTGACCGGCGGCGCCGCGACGGGCGGGTCCGACCACCCCCAGGAGGAAGCCCGATGAGCTCGCTCTCCCTCGCCGTGCGCGACTCGAACACGATGCTGCGCCGCAACCTGCTGCACGTGCGGCGCTACCCGTCCCTGACCCTGAACCTGCTGCTCACGCCGCTGATGCTCCTGCTGCTGTTCGTCTACGTCTTCGGCGACGTGATGAGCGCGGGGATCGGTGGCGGCGCCGACCGCTCCGCGTACATCGCCTACATCGTGCCGGGCATCCTGATGATGACCGTCGGCAGCACCGTGGTCGGAGCGGCGGTCTCCATCGCCATGGACATGTCCGAGGGAGTCGTCGCCCGCTTCCGTACGATGGCGATCCACCGCGGCTCCGTGATCATCGGGCACGTCGTCGGGAGCGTGCTCCAGTCGCTGGCCAGCGCGGTCCTCGTCGGTGCCGTCGCCGTGGCGATCGGCTTCCGGTCCAAGGACGCCACGGCCCTGGAGTGGCTGGCGGCGTTCGGCCTGCTCGCGCTCTTCGCCCTGGCGCTCACCTGGATCGCGGTCGGGATGGGCATGGCCAGCCCGAACGCTGAGGCAGCCGGCAACAGCGCCACGCCGCTGGTCCTCCTCCCGCTCATCTCCAGCGCCTTCATCCCGGCCGACACGATGCCCGGCTGGTTCCGGCCGATCGCCGAGTACCAGCCGTTCACCCCGGCCATCGAGACCCTGCGCGGGCTCCTGCTGGGCACCGGGATCGGCGACAACTGGTGGATCGCGCTGATCTGGTGCGTCGGCCTGACCGCACTCGGCTACCGCTGGTCGTCGGCGCTGTTCGACCGAGACCCGAAGTAGCGGCGGGGACCGGGCGGATACCCAGCGGGGTATCCGCCCGGCGCCGCGCGTGGCCTTCTCCGGGAAGGCGGCGCGGCTCCGGCGATCAGGCGAGGACGCGCTGGTGCAGCGCGGTGACCGCGCTGCGGGCCGAGGTGAACGCGCCGTGCTGCCACGCGTCCATGTAGCTCAGCCAGTCGCCGGCGAAGTAGACCCGGCCGGTGGGCTGGGTGAGCGGCTTGTACCGGGGGTCGTCCGGGCCGCCGGGGGTGCTGTGCCAGGCGGCTTCCTGGTAGGGGAACTGGCGCCAGTGATGCGAGAACGAACTGGCCAGCTCGGAACGGTACTTGGCGCCGTAGATCTTCACGCCGGCCGCCACCGCACGGGCTTCACGCTGGGCCGGGGTGAGCGGAGCGTAGGAGTCCGCGTTCGAACCGGTGTTGTAGTAGCCGATCATCAGGCCCCGCTCGCCGTGGAAGCCGTAGGAGGGGTGCCAGATGTGCGTGACGTCGAGGTCGGTCTCGGTGATGCCGCCGTAGATGCGGTAATCGGTCTCCCACCAGCGGGACTTGTACTCCAGGCCGATCTTGGCCGCGGACGACGGCTTGATCGCCTCCAGCGCGGACTGCACGCCGGAGCCGAGGTTGTGCGGGACCTTGGCCAGGATGTTGGGCGGCATCGCGGACACGCAGAAGTCCGCGGTGAGGCTGCGGGCACGGCCGTCGCGCTCGTAGGTGACGGTGACGCCGTGCTCGGTGTCGGTGATCCGCGTGACGGCGCTGCCGTACTGGATGCGGTGCCCGCCGACGGCACGAGCGAGCGCGTACGGTATTCGGTCCATGCCGCCGACCGGCTGGAACATCAGCATGGCCTGGTCGAACTCGAACTCGAAGGAGAAGTAGCGGCCGACGCCGGTGGCGAAGACGTCCGACGCCGACGGCACGTCGCCGGCCACCACGCCGGGTTGGCCCGCGGCACCGGGCCACACGCTGTATCCGCGCCGGGTGCTGCCGCTGTAGTCCAGGGTGTCGCCGAGGTCGCCGTAGTCCTTGAGGAAGTCCATCAGGCGCTCTTTGTCCGACCCGGTCAACTGCTGGTCGAGCGCGCCCTGGTCGGTGAGTTTGGCCAGGAGTTCGGTGGCGTAGCCGAACACGTCCGCCTTCGCCACGCGGTAGCGCATCGGGGCGGTCATGCCGGCGGACTCGTTGTAGAGGAAGGCGTCCGCGTTGACGTTCGTGAACACCTCGATGGGCACGCCCAGTTCGCGGCAGTAGTCGAGGGTGACCATCCACTGCGCGAGGCGGGCCGGGCCGGCGTTCATGTACTGGCCGTCGGAGAATCGGGCGGTCTGCTTGTTGCCGTACAGGTCGGTGGTGGTGGTGCCGCCGCGGATGGTGAAGTTGCGGCCGCCGGGGCGGTTTTGGGCTTCGAGGATCGTGCAGTCGTATCCGGCCTTGCCGAGTTCGTACGCGGTGGCGAGCCCGGCGATGCCGCCGCCGAGCACGACGACCTTCGCGGCGGCCCGCCCGGAGAGCGTGAAGTCGCCCTTGCGCGGCGCACGGTAGTTCGCGGCCTCCTGCCCGGCCGCCTCGGCCGTCTGGGTCAGGCCGAGCGCTCCCATGGTGGCGAGCATGGCACCCGCTCCGCCGGTGGCACCCACCGCACGCAAGAACGCACGTCGGTTGAACTGGGTCACTGTCATGTCCCCTTTCCTTCGCTGGCCGCAGCGGACTCTGGCAGCCGGCTGTTACGGAGGACCTCCTGTACGTGTGTCGTGCAGGCAACGTCCGCTTCGGCGCCGTCTGTTGAGGTGCGCCGGAAGGCCGGCCCGCGGCGGGCTCACGGGGCTCCGGGGGGCGCGGTCGCGGACGTGCCCGCCCCGCTGCGGGACGAAGGCGCTTGCCCGAAGCGGACCGTTCGTGTTCGGCTGCCCTCTCGATCCGCTGCCTTCTCGATGCGCTGCCGTGTCGATCCGCGACGTCGCCGTTCGACCTGGGAGAGAGAGGGCCGATCGGCGACCCCCGAGCAAGGAGACCGACGATGGCGAAGTACATGCTGATCATGCGCGGCACCGACGAGTCCGTCGCGACGATGATGTCCACACCCTTCGAGGAGATGCTCTCGACCGTGGGGAGCTTCAACGAGGAGCTGATCCGGGCGGGCGTACTCGTGGCCGCCGAGGGGCTGGACGACCCGTCGCAGGGTGTGGTGGTCGACTTCGGCGGACCGGCCCCGGTGGTCACCGACGGTCCGTACGGCGAGACGAAGGAGCTGTTCGGCGGCTTCTACCTGATCGACGTCGCTTCCAAGGAGGAAGCCGTCGAGTGGGCCAAGCGCCTCCCGGCGGTGGCCGGCTCGAAGTGCGAGGTCCGCCGGGTGCCGGGCATCGACGAGTTTCCGCAGGACAACGAGTGGATCATCAGGGAGCGGGCGTGGCGGGAGCGGACCGGGCAGATCTGATGCCCGCGGGCGTCGGTGGCGCGTCGGGGGGCGACGGCACACCGGGTGTCGCCGGCACACCAGGTGTCGGCGGCACACCACGTGTCGCCGGCACACCTGGTCTCGACGGCACGCGGCGCGCCGAGGCGGCGCGGCGGGCCGCCTCGGCCGTCTGGCGGATCGAGTCCGCGCGGATCGTCGGTGCGCTGGCCCGTTTCACCGGGGACTTCGCGCTCGCCGAGGACGTCGCGCAGGAGGCGCTGGCGGAGGCCCTCGTCACCTGGTCGCGCGACGGTGCGCCGGCCGAGCCGGTGGGCTGGTTGCTGGCGACCGCGCGGCGGCGGGCTATCGACGCGTTCCGCCGCAGGTCGGCGCTGGACGAGCGGTACGCCCTGCTCGCGGGCCAACTGGGCGAGGGCCAGTTCAGTTCGGGCGGGCGGGCCGCGCCCGGCCGTCCGGACGACCTGCCGTGGGACCCCGACCGGATCGACGACGACGTCCTCGCGCTGATGTTCACCGCCTGCCACCCGGTGCTCTCGCCCGAGGCCCGGGTGGCGCTCACCCTGCGGGTGGTGGGCGGCCTGTCCAGTGAGGAGATCGCCCGCGCGTTCCTCGTGCCCACCCCGACCGTCCAGGCCCGGATCACCCGGGCGAAGAAGACGATCGCCGCGGCGCGCGTACCGTTCGCGCTTCCGCCGCCCGAGGAGCGGCGCGAGCGGCTCGGCGCCGTCCTCAGCGTCCTGTACGTGATCTTCACGGAGGGCTCGACGGCGACGGCAGGCGACCGCCTGCTGCGCCCCGACCTGGCGTACGAGGCCGTCCGGTTGGCCCGGACGCTGGCCGCGCTGCTCCCCGCCGAGCCGGAGGTGTACGGCCTGCTCGCGCTGTTCGAGCTCACCGCCGCGCGCTTTCCGGCGCGTACCGGGCCCGACGGGCAGGCGGTGCTCCTGGCGGACCAGGACCGGCGCCTGTGGGACCGGTCGGCGGTCCGCCGCGGTCTGGCCGCGCTCGGCCGGGCCACGAGCGCCGGGCGGGGCCTCGGACCGTACGGCCTCCAGGCGGCCATCGCGGTCTGCCACGACACGGCGCCCTCGGTGCGGGAGACCGACTGGGAGCGCGTCGTGCTCCTCTACGAGGCGCTCGGCCGGGTTGCCCCCTCACCCGTGGTCGAGCTCAACCGGGCCGTGGCCGTCGCGATGGCGAGCGGACCGCGGCGGGCGCTGCGCATGGTGGACGAACTGGCCTCCTCCGGCGCCCTGTCGGGGTCGCACCTGCTCCCGAGCGTGCGGGGCGAACTGCTCACCCGGCTCGGCCGGACCGCCGAGGCCCGGGCCGAGCTGGAACTCGCCGCCCGGCTGTGCCGCAACGCCCGCGAGCGGTCCGTACTGCTGGGCAAGGCGGCCGCGTTGGGGCGATGACCGTCCGCCCGGCGGCGCGGCCGAGGAGCCGATCGCACGGCGGTGCGCGGAACAACACGCGGAACAGCGCGCGGAACGACACCGGAACGACACCCGGAACGACGCGCGCAGCAGCGCGCGGAACGGTGCCTCGGCCGGTGCCCGCGGATCGCTCCGAGCGGCGTCCCGGATGATGGAGCCATGCGCATCGGCATCATCGGCACGGAGAGCAGCCACGTCGACCACATCGTCGACCACCTCAACGTCAAGGCCCTGGGCGACGGCGCCCGCGTGGTGGCGCTGAGCGGCGGCGCCTCGCGGCGCAACGAACTCCTGCGGGCCAGGGGCGCGGTGGAGCGGATCGTCGACGCGCCCACCGACCTGCTGGGCCTGGTCGACGCGGTCATGGTCACCGACCGGGACGGCGGCCTGCACCGCGCCCACGCCGTGCCGTTCCTCCAGCAGGGCCTGCCGGTCTTCGTGGACAAGCCGCTCGCCTGCGACGTGGCGGACGCGGAGGCGATCATCGCGGCCGCCCGCGCGCACGACGCCCCGCTCACCTCGTACTCGGCGCTGCGCTGGCTGCCCGACACCGACGCCCTCGCCGCCGAGGCGGCGGCCCAGGGCGCGGCGCAGGTCGTCGTCGCATCCGGCCCGGCCGACCCGGACAGCCCGTACGGCGGGGTCTTCTTCTACGGCGTCCACGCGGTGGACGTGGCGCTGCGGCTGGCTCCCGGCGCGCTCGGCGACATCCGCGTCGAACGCTCCGCGACGGCCATCACGGCGACGGCCGTCGCGGGCGCCACCCGCGTCGTGGTCAACCTGGTGCGCCCCACCGAGACCGCGCAGATCCCCTTCCACGCCATGGTCGTCTCACGCGAGGCCATCGCCCAGCGCACCCTGCCCCTCGACGACCACTACCTGCTCCCCGGCCTCAAGACGTTCCTGCGCATGGCCCGCACGGGCACACCGCCGCTGTCCTATGACGACCTGCTGCGCCCGGTGCGCTTCCTCCACGAGGTGGCCACGACCCTCCCCGGCTGACCCGCCTCGCTCGGTACGCGGGGTCAGCGCAGCACCGCCGCCACGAGGTCCGCGCCCAGCGTTGTCGCGGCGGTGAGATCGAGTGCGTAGTGGACGTAGCGGCCGCGGCGCCGGGAGGTGAGCAGGCCGGCCCGGCGCAGCAGGGCCAGGTGGCGGGAGACCTCGGGCGGGGTCAGGCCCCAGGCGTCCGCCAGTTCGCCGGTGGTGTGGGGGCCGCGGGCGAGGGTGCGTACCAGCCGCAGCCGGACCGGGTGGGCCAGTGCCTCCAGCCGCAGCCGGACCGTCTCCAGCGGCACCGCCCCGGACGCGCCGCGTTCCGCGACCGGATACTGCAGGGTGGGTCGGCGGCCGGCGGTGTGCACCGCGACGAGGTGCGGATGCCCGAACACGCTGGGGATGAACGTGACGCCCGATCCGCGCGCGCTGCTCGCGTTGTCCTGCAGCTTGTCCACGAGGATGCGCTCGCCGTCGCGGTCCAGGGTGACGGCCGCCGATACCGAGGCCAGGGCGGAGCCGAGTCCCTGCCGGGCCCTGAGATCGGCCTTGAGGCGTATGTCCGCCGCCAGTTGGGTGGCGACGCCGGGCCAGGCGGCATCGAAGAACGCCTCGCCGCATTGCTCGAGCGTCTCGCGCACCCGGGCCCGGACGCCGGTCGGGTCCGCCAGGAGACGTTCGGCGAACGCCTCCTGGAGTGTGCCCCGTGCCTGCGCCCGGTCCAGGGCACGCGCACGGGCCCCGGCGTCGGCGAGCGGGGACGGCCCGGCGAAGAACAGGCGGCTGCTGCCGCAGGTCGTGATCAGCGCGGAGGTCACGTAGGCGTCGTCGTCGAGGTGGTCGACGTCGTCGAGTTCCTCGACGAGGGTCGCCCGCGGCCGGGCCGGCAGCAGGAAATCCGCGCGCGACGACCGCCACAGGAACTCGGCCTCCCGCAGCCGCTCCGCCAGCTCCGGACGCAGCGCGGCTCGGACACCCGCGGACCACGCCGCCAGATGCGGGTGATGCTCCGGAGCGGCGAGCACATGCAGCATCGCCGTCAGCTCGGCGAGCGGCGAGGCGGCGAAGCACAGCCGTTCCGGCGGTACTCCGGCGATGTCGATGCGCAGAGTCACCCGCCCATCATCGCCGGTCGACGAGGTCGGCGCGGCCCCGGTTGACGCGAACCGTCAACCGGCGTGACCGGCCGGGGCGCGGCCGCGCACGGTGACGGCATGACGATCACCATGCCCCGCGGACTCGTTCAGGCATCCGGGGGTCCCCGCTACACCGTCGCCCTGGCCGTGGACGCGCTCGGCACCGGCCTGCTGCGGCCGTTCCTGCTGCTCTACGGGATCAAGGTGCTGGGGCTGTCCGCCACGACCACCGGCATCGCCATGACGGCGGGCATCGTCACCGGTCTGGCCTGCACGCCCGCACTCGGCCGCTGGCTGGACCGGGGCGCGCGCAGCGACGCCGTGGCCGCGGCCATGCTGGTACGCGTCCTCGGCGTGGTGCTGTTGCTGGCCGCCCCCAGCGGAAGCCCGGGGATGTTCGCGGCCGCCGCGCTCTTCCTCGGCATCGGCAACCAGGCGTGGCCCGCGGCGCACGCCGCACTCGTGACCACCGTCTCCAGCGGCCGTACCCGCGACGCCGCCCTGGCCGCCGCGCGGTCAGTGCGCAACGCGGGGATGGGCGTCGGCGCGCTGGTCGCCACCGCCTGCCTGGCCGGTGGCACTCCGGCCCTCAAAGCGCTGGCCGCGGCCACCGCTGTCGGTTACGCGACGGCGGCGGCGCTGGCGTGGTCGGTCCATGTCTCCGCCGCTCCGCCCACCCGCCCGGCCTCCTCTGCGCCGGCCGCGCCCGCTTCGTCCATGAGCACGGTTCTCCTGGCCAACGTCGTCCTCGCCTTCTGCCTCAACGTCCCCGAAGTCGCCCTTCCCCTGGTCCTGGCGACCCAGGTGCGCGCCTCCCCGGTCTGGTCGGCGGGAATCTTCGTCATCAACACGGTGCTGGTGGTCGCCCTGCAAGTCGGTGTGACCGTCAGGATGTCCCGCTTCCCCCGCCACATCACCCTGATGACGGCCGGGATGGTCCTCACCCTGTCCTACCTCGGCTTTCTCCTGGCGACTCCGCTGCGCCACGGGCTGGCCGCACCCGTGATCACCGCGGTGTCCGTCCTGTGCACCCTCGGCGAGGTCCTCTACGCGGGCAGCGCCACCGCGCTCGTCGCAGCCACCGCACCGCCGCACGCGCTGGGCCGGGCGCTGGCCCGGCTCCAGCTCTCCAGCGGCCTCGGCCTTGCGATCTCCCCGGCCGTCATGACCTCCCTCGCCGCCCACGGCGCCGCCACTCTCTGGGGCTCCCTCGCCGTCGCGACGCTGCTGGCCGCGACGGCCGTCGGCTCGGTGGCCCCGCAAGCCCGACCGACTCTCACCCCCGAGTGAGCACCAGCGACCCGGGGCGGGCGAAGGACCGGAACCCGCGCGGGAGGCCAGCCGTCGCTCGTATGTCGCGGCCGCGCCGGTGAGCGACGCGTGGGCTTCCGAAGTGTCCGCTGGACCAGCGTCGTTGGTGTCCGCGGCCGACTTGTTCACGCGGGGTGGCCTCCGACGCCCAGGACTTCAGGACCCCGACGAAACCCGCGGGTCGGTCAGTGGGAACCGGCTAAAGTGCCAGTTCCAGGCCTCAGCTCGCCATGTCGTCGGGAACCGAGCCGGAAACGCGGTGTCGGACGCGACGTCGAGCCCCGAGCCCTCGTTCCGGTGCGCGGCCGACCGGTGCGAGGCGGCGCGGCGCGCGGGGAGGCGTCAGCGGAACTCGGCCAGTCGGGGACGGAGCGCGAGCACCGTCAGCCCGGCGGCCGCCAGCACCGCGGCCCCCGCGCCCGCGAGGCGGCCGGTCAACTCGCCCCGTCCGGCGGCCACCGCGCCGGTGTAAGCGTCCGCGTTGATGCCGATCAGCTTCCGCAGAGCCGTGTCGTACTGCCCGAAGTCGTAGTTCGAGGCGTCCTTGTCCCAGCCGACGCAGAACGCGACGGCCTGCTGGAACTGTCCCTGGCGCACCAGCGTGCGGACCTTGCGGTCGTCCTGTTCGTAGAGGGCGTAGGCGTCGACGGTCGCCTCCGCCGCGGCACGTTCCCCGGGGAAGGTGATGTTGCGGAACTCGTCGCCGTAGTAGCCGGTGAAGCGCAGGTCGGCGTGGTGCGCGCGGTAGGCGGTCAAGGCGGCGGCCAGCCGGGCGTCGTACGTGCCGAGGGTCGCCCGCGGCAGGGTGAGCAGTTGCTGGGAGGTGTCCTCGAAGGACTGCTCGTACGTGCCGCGCCGGCCCGGGTCGAGCAGGTAGCGGGACTCGTCGGCGTTCGCGTCGTACGACATCGCCCGGGCCTGCGACAGCGCGACCACCGAGTCGAAGGCGTCCCGGCGGGCCACCTTCAGGTCGTGCGACTGCGCGGCCAGTACCGACCAGCCGAGAGCGCACGCCACGACCGCGCACGTGGTGGCGGCCGCGAGCGCGGGGCTGAGCAGGCGGCGGAACCGGCGGGTCAGGTGGAACTGGGTGAGCAGAAGCGTGGCGAGCAGGCAACCGCCCAGCACCAGGAGGAGGACCCGTTGGAGGTCGGCGGCGGACCTGGCGCCGCGGTAGGTGTCCTCGAACGCGCCGTCGTTGTTCTGGCCGAGGCGCTGCGCGGCGGGCAGCAGCGACTGGCGCAGCAGGTCGGTGGCGGTGCGGTAGTCGCCGAGGGCGGCGGTCTTCTCCGCCGGGTGGAGGTCGTTCTCCAGCGCGCGGCCGACGAGTTCCTGGTAGCGGGCGAAGTCGTCGTCGAAGCCGACGACGGTGGCCGTCGCCTGCCGGTCGCCCTGCGCGGAGGCGGCCAGGGTCTGGAGGCTGGCGCTGATGGTGTGCCGGGAGGCGGTGTACATCCGCTGGGCCGCGGCGTGTTGGGCCGGCATCGGGGCCAGGCCGCCGCGTCCGCCACTGGACAGCAGCAGGTTCGCCGCCTGTGCGTCCATGTCGTTGAGCGCGAAGTACAGGTTGTCCGCGCCGGTCACGCGCGGGGCGGCCCGGTGGTCGATACGGTCCCACGCGCCGGATGCCGCGAGCCGGACCACGAGCAGCAGCACGGCGACCGCGACCGAAAGGACGATCACCGCCGCCCGCAGCAGCCGCAACCGTATGGGGGTGGACGCACCGGGGCGGCTCCGCCATCTCGGCGGGCGCGGCAGGGATTCCGTAGGGGGCGGGGATACCGAAGGGGGCCGTCGCCGGAAAAGGGGGCGCCCCGACGAACCGCCTGAGCCCTCCCCATGCCGCGCGGGCGACGTCGGTGGATCGCCCGCTCCGTCGGGCGCCGCCGCACCGGTCACCGTGGCCCCGGACATCGGCGCCTCCAGACTCACTCGGTCGAAGGCCCCGTCCGCCCCCCGTCAGGACGTTCAGCCTCACCCCGAAGTCGCCTGCCCGGCAGTCCCGTTGACGCGGCGCTGACGCTCCGACCGCCGGTATTGACGCCGTGCATACGCAGTCCCGGCGCCCGCTCAACCGGTGCGGGCCCGGCCGGGTTCCGGCGGCTCGGGACGGCGCGCGCCGCGCCACCCGCCGCAGCGCGCCGCCGCGGCGACCCAGCGGCGCGGGTGGCGTACGAGCCGAGCGTCGCCCCGGGCCGTGCCAGCCGCCGGCAGCGGCAACTCGTCGAGGACGCGGGCGGCGTGGCCCACCTCGCGCATCAGGTCGGGCGGCGGGACGGCGAGGATGTCGCATCGCGCGTGCGCCAGGCAGTAGCGGCGCACCCCGCCGTGGAAGAGGCGCGTCCTCCCTCGCCGGCCCGTGCTGATCACCAACAGGTCGTCCGGCCGATCGGCCAGTTCCGTCAGAGCGCTCCCCGGCTCGCCCCGTGCCGTGACCAGGCTCAGGTCGAGGTCCTCGGGATACCCGCCGAACGCGTCCGTGAAGGCCCGCTCCAGGCATCTGGCTGCCGCCTTCTCCCCGGCTGCCAGCAGTGGCGGCCAGGGTGTCCGGCGGTAGGCG
Organism: Streptomyces sp. NPDC088194; assembly: GCF_040702025.1. Lineage (NCBI taxonomy): Bacteria > Bacillati > Actinomycetota > Actinomycetes > Kitasatosporales > Streptomycetaceae > Streptomyces > Streptomyces sp. NPDC088194. The sequence continues at coordinate 92,906 of NZ_JBFBIV010000001.1, forward strand.
AGTTCGCCGCCGGGCGGTGCCCACGCCGTCACCGCGACGAGTTCGCCTTCTCTGCGCCGGGCCTCCTCCACCGCCCGGTGCAGCGCGCACAGGCTGTGCAGCGAACCGCTGAGTCCGACCAGGACCCGCCCGCCCTGCGACATTCCGACGCCCTTCCTCCCATGACCGGAAGCCTGCCCCCGACCCGTTCGCGACGCGCGGCGGCGGCCCTCCGCCGCCCACCCTCCGCCGCCACCCGCCGCGGGCCACCCCCGCGGTCCGCCCGCCGCCGGACCGAAGCCCTGGAGCCGGGCGACGGCATCCCGCGAGCCCTACCAGCCCGTGTCCGGGCGGCCTGTCTCCTTTGCCGGGTCAGGGCGCTGGAGCAGCCACGTCTCAGGATCGTCACTCCCGAACTCGCCGAACGGCGGCCACAGTGCCGTCGGCCAACCGCCGGGCTTGCGATGGAGTTCGGGTCGCGTCCAGCGACCCAGCGGCCGTGGCCGGGTACGAAAGAACGGCAGCCCGGCCGGGAAGGGGCCGGACTGGTCGGGGTCCCCGACATGATCGGTCGCAGCCACGGTGTCCCTCCTGACAACAGCACGCGGACGGCACTGCGGCGACGACGAACCGGAATGCCCGGGGACGACGCTATTCCCGCGGATGGCGGGCCGCCCCGTCCACTGACGCATGCTTGACGCCCACGACCGCCGCACTGACGCGACCTTGACGGGCGCCCCGGACCGGCCGTCCCACCCCCGCCGACGCACCCGGCGGCGCGGGCCTCGCCCTGCCGCCACCCGGTGCGTTCCGGCCGAGGTGGCGGGGCCGCGGGGCCCCGGGGGCGGACGGCGACCGCCCCCGCGTGGAACCCGCGTGGAACCCGTGCAGGACCCGTTCGGGACCCGCTCAGAACTTGATCAGCCGTTCCGCCGTGAATCCGAACAGCCGTCGCGCGGGCGCCGTGTCGACCGGTGCGGTGCGGCCGGGCAGGGGCCGCAGCAGCCGGGTGGTGGGGTGGAAGCGGCGCAGCAACTCCTCCGTGGGGAACGGGACGATGACCTCGGGCGCGCAGACGTGGACGGTGTGTGCGCCGGGGCCTGGTACGCCGAGCGCCAGCAGCGCGGCGCGGGCCGCGTCGTCGACCTCCAGATAGGTCCACAAGTCCCGGGCGCCGAGGGCCGGTTGCTCGGCGAGCCGGGCCGCGTGCGCGAGCAGCCGCTCCTCGAAGCCGCCGACGTACGGATAGCGCAGGCAGACCACGCTCATCGCGTGCCGCCGCGCCATCATCGCGGCGGTGAGTTCGTCGACCTGCTTGGACAGCCCGTACGGGTCCTCGACCTGGCCGGGCATGTCCGCGTCCACCGGGACGTACGGCGGGTGCGGGTCCGGGTCGGTGGTCCACGGCAGCCCGGTGGTGCCCCATGAACTGGCCAGCGCGACCTGCCGCACTCCGGCGCGCCCGGCCTCCTCCAACACGGTGAAGGTCGCGACCGTGTTGCCGGCGAAGACCTCCTGCGCGGTGTTGCGTTCGGGGGTCGGGATCGCCGCCAGGTGGATCACCGCGTCGGCGCCGTCCAGGGCCGCGCGTACGGTCGCGGGGTCGGCCGCGTCACCGGTCACCACCAGCCGCGCACCGAGACCGCCGAGACCGCCGGGACGGCCAAGGTCGCCGAGACCGCCGAGGTCGCCCGGATCATCCAGGACCAGCGCGTTCGCCTCGATGCCGCGCGCCGCGAGCAGCGCGAGCACCGCCCGCCCGATCCGCCCGGCGGCCCCGGTGACCAGCACTCTTCTGACCCGGATCTCGGCGGTCATCGCCAACCCCCCTTACGCGTAGGCCCGTACGGCGACGATGTGCGCCGACGCGGCCCCGTTGGTCGACTCGGCCACGATCCGTACCGCCGAGGTGGTGACCGGCTCGTCCAGGACCAGCGTCCTGCGGCGGCGCCGGTTGTCCGTCACCCGCGCCAGCACCCGCCAGGAGTCCGGGCCGTCCGGCACCTCCACCCGGTAGTCGCGCAGCAGCGTCGGGATCGTGTCGAACGGGGTCCTGTGGTGGTGCAGGTTGATCAGGTCCTCGTTGACGTCGTCATCGGCGACGATGTCGATCCGGCCCAGCTCGACCGGCTCGGGCCAGGCCAACTCCAGCCAGGCTTCGCAGGATTCGCCCAGCGGCTGCGACACCCACATGTGCGGGCCCGCGTACGGCCGGGCGTATCCGTCCACCGCCCTGCCGGGTGCGAAGGCGGCCGTCTCCCCGGCCCGCAGGCAGAAGGTGCGCCGCAGCAGCCCGGTGTCGGCCCACTCCCGCAGCGGCTGCGGCGACTCGTCCTGCGGCCGCAGCGGCACCCGGGTGAAGCACAGCACGCCGGGCGTCGGCCGGTCGGCGACGCGCAGGGCGAGACCCGGGGCGGCGCGTACGACCGCGAAGGCGTTGCGCGGGGTGTCCGGCGCCCACTCCAGGCCGGTCCTGACCCACTGCCCGTGCCCGGCCGCGACGTCGACGGACACTGTGGCGACCAGGCGGCGCGGCACGTAGTTCTGGCCGAGTTCCGGGTCGTACAGGTCGACGGTCAGTACGGTGTCGTGCTCGGCGTCCACCAGCAGTTCGAGGCCGGTCAGGGCCGGGTCGACCGGCAGGACGATCCCCGCGTCGGCGGTCAGCGGCCAGGTCTCGTCAGGGGTGTCGACGGTCAGGTCGCGCATGGTGGTCGAGGCCGTGGCGGTGGCGCGAAGGGCGAGGTCGGCCGGGTCGTCGGAGGCGAGCCCGATCACCGAGGCGTCCTCGCGCAGCAAGGCCCTTTGCAGCAAGGGAACTTCGAGCTCGCGCGGGGCGATCCCGCGCTCCGCGCAGAGCGCCGCCGCCGTGCCCGCCGCCTGGCCGATCGTCGCGCAGGTCGCCATCACCCGCGTCGAGCCGAACGCCACGTGGCTGGCGGAGATGTCGCGCCCCGCGAAGAGCAGGTTGGCGGTGTTCACCGAGTACAGGCTGCGGTACGGGATGTGGTAAATGCCGTCCGCGTAGCGCTGCTTGGCGCCGGCCGCCGTCGAGTACATGCCCTGCGGCGGGTGCAGGTCGATGGACCAGCCGCCGAAGGCGACGCGGTCGGCGAACTCGGTCTGGCCGAGGATGTCGCCCTGGTGCAGGACGTAGTCGCCGAGGAAGCGCCGGTACTCGCGCTTGCCGGGCAGCGAGCCGACCCACTCCAGGGTCATGGTGTCGGCGTCGAACTGCCCGGAGTTCTTGATGTGGTCCCAGATGCCGTAGATCACCGACCACAGCTCGTCGCGGATCTGCTCGTTGTCGTGCACGGTGTCCAGCTCGCCGCCGAACTCGATCCACCAGTACGCGCAGCCGTTGTCGCCCGCCTTGATGATGCGGCGCTGCGGGATGGACGTGGTGCTGATGTCCTTGGCGAAGTCCGGCGGCACGTACTTCACCGGCCGCCCCGCGTCCTTGGTGTAGAACAGCAGCGTCGAGCCGAGCGTGATGTCGTCGGCGGTCTCCGGCGCCCACGGCTCCCCGTACTCCGCGCGGGCCTCGCGGCCGATGCGGTGCCGGGCGCCGGCGAGGTAGCCGATCAGGCCGTCGCCGGTGCAGTCGAGGAACACCTCGCTCTCGAAGCGGATCAGCCGCTCCGAGCCCATCGTCCAGCCGGTCACGGCGGTGATCCGGCGCGCGTCGTCGGGCCCTTCGGCGTCGACCTCGCGCACGTCGGTGTTGAGGTGCAGCGTGATGTTGGGCTCGGCCCGCACGGCGTCGAGCACCACGGTGTCCCAGTAGTACGGATTCCCCTCGGGGTTGCGGAACTGGTTCTCCACGAACAGTTCGCCCATGACACCGCCCTCGCGGGCGTGGTGGTTCTTGCCGTGCCCGGTGGCGCCGCACACCCACACCCGGACCTCGCTGCTCGAATTGCCGCCGAGCATGGGCCTGTTGTTGATCAGGGCGACGGACCGGCCCAGCCGGGCGGCGGCGATCGCCGCGCAGACCCCGGCCAGGCCGCCGCCGACGACGGTGATGTCGTGCCGTACGGTTTCGTTCCTCATGGCGTGCTTACTTCCAGTCGGGGTCGGCGGCGAGGCCGTAGTAGACGCGGGGCGCGCCGTCCAGGGTGAGCGTGACCTTGCCGCCCGCCGCGGTCAACGTGCTCTCCTGGCCGATGCAGTTCAGCTCGCGCACCGTCCCGGCGACGGTTCCGGAGTGGGCGACGACCTGCGTCTTCGTGGTCCAGGTGTCGGTCCAGGGTTCGGGCGAGGCCCACCAGGAGTCGGTGCCGTGGTCGGCGTTGAGGACGTAGCCGTCCTTGCGGGTCCACAGGATCGAGATCGGCCCGGCGGGGCTGGTGAACAGCAGCCCCTTGACGTCCGGGTCGCCGAAGACCAACGGGCGGACGTACTCCGCCTGGTCCAGGACGCGCGCGGCCGTCGCGTACGCCAGCAGCGTCGGCTTGGCGCTGGTGTCGCGGTTCATCATGCCGCTGTGGAACTCGACGTCGTCCGGGTTCGCCTCCTGCGGATGGTGCACCGTCGAGTCGTGCAACTGGTACCAGTTGACGCCCCGCACACCCTCGGACTTCGCGAGCGCCAGGCTGAGCAGCACGTTCTCCGCGGCGTGCCGGTAGGTGTCGTTCCACCAGGAGTTCGGCTTGGTCGGGGCGTACGCCTCGGACATCCACAACTCCTTGGTGCCGTACTCGGCGATGACCTCCTTGGCTTTGCGCAGCGCGCCGAGGAAGTTCCAGTACGTGCCGGTGTCGCCCAGCACCCACTGATCAGGCGTGGGGGCGTAGTCGGCGGTGAAGTTGCCGCGGCCGGGGTGGAAGGCGAACGCGTCGATGAGGTCCCATCCGCCCGCGGCCTTGAAGTTGGCGGTCCACACGTAGTCCATGCCGCCGAGGCCCGCGTTCATGACCTTCATCGTCGAACCGGCCGCCGTCAGCCGGTCGGTGACCTGGCGCAGCCCGTCACTGACGTAGGCGTCGGCGCCCCGGCCCTGCATCCAGGGGGCGTTCACCTCGTTGCTGACCTCGAAGTACTCGGCGTCGGCGGCGATGGCCGTCGCGGTGTTGGTGTCGGCCCAGGCGGCGATCTGGTCCGCGCTGCCGCCGGTCGGGATGCCGCTCAACTCCACGTTGTGGTGGATGCCGTTGGCGTCGAGGGTCGCGATGTCGATGCCGGGCGCGCCCGCGTAGGCGATCCGGATGCGCCGCACACCGATCAGCTTCAGCAGCCCGAGCACATCGGCCTCGGTCGGCTTGAGCAGCCAGGGGTAGTTGGCGAGGCCGAACATCGACTCGCTGCCCGCCTGGTAGGCGAAGTCGGGCAGCACGGAGAGATTCGTGCGGGCCAGTGCCGTGTCGCTGCCGCTCTGGACGCTCACCTCGGTGAAGACGATGCCCTGGCCGGGTGCGGTGATCGGGAAGGAGGCGTCCCAGCCGGCACCTGCGGCGAGCGTTCGGGAGTCGGTGCCGCCCGCGATCCGGTTCCCGGCGAAGTCCCGCGCCCACCAGGTCAGGGTGACCGGTTTCGCGGCCGAACCGCCGTTGGCCACCTGCGCCTTGAGGGTCATGGTCTGCCCGGCGCTCTTGTAGAGGTTGAACGGCTGGTCGGTCCACACCTCCACGCCCAGCGGGCTGCCTGCCGCCAGCACCCCGGCGCCGCGCGGCCGCAGGTCGCCGAAGACGAGATCCACGGTCGTCGTGGCGGCGCCCGTACCGGTCGAGGCGCCGGGCGTGTGCAGCCAGGTGGCGGTGGTGTAGGCGGAGTTGCTGGCGGCCAGGCAGAAGAAGCCCTTGGTGTCCGCCCACGTCTCGGCGTACGCGCACCCCGCGTTGACCTCGTACGGGATGCCGCCGCGCGGGTCCTTCGTCCACGCGGTCAACGCCTCGTAGGACTCGGGCGCGCTGGGCGACTGCACGGTGCGGGCGACCATGAACCCGGTGGGCGTCAACGTGTCCGAGCCGCTGACCTCCCAGGACATGTGGGCCTTGTGCGCGCTGACGTCGAAGGTGCCGAGCACGGTGACACCGCCTGCGCCGCTGCCCATGGTGTAGGTGATCCGGACGGCGGGGCGGCCGTCCGCCAGCGTGATCAGGGCGGGCGTCCCGCCGTAGGTGCGCTGCTGGCCGAGCACGCTGTCCTTGAACATGAAGTGGCTGATCAGGACCCGGTCGGTGCCCGAACCGGCCGATCCGTCGCTGATGAGGACGCTGCCGTCGCTCTGAGCGGCGAGCGTGATGCCGTCGGCGGTGACGGTGACCGGGTCGGCGGCGTGCGCGGGGATCGCGGGAAGCAGCGCGGCGCCGGTGGCGACGGCCGTGCCCTGGAGGAATCTGCGGCGTGCGACGGACATGGAGGTGCCTCTCTCTTGTCCCGAAGAGAAGGTGCGGGGATGAAGCGGGCGGGCGGGGGTCCGGGGGGCCGGGTGCGCTCAGCCCTTGACGCCGGTGAAGCCGAGCCCGGCGACGATGTACTTCTGGCCGACGGCGAAGACCAGGACCGGTGGCGCGACCGCGAGCACCATGGCCGCGATGAGCTGGTCCTGCGGTGCCTGGGTGGCGAGTTGGGAGAGCGCGACGCTGATCGGCTGCTTGTCCGGATCGGTGAGCGCGACCAGCGGCCAGATGAAGTCCTTCCAGCTGTGCATGACCGCCAGCAGGCTGATCACGGCGAGCACCGGCCTGCTCATCGGCAGCACGATCCTCGTCAGCAGTTGCCAGGTGTTCGCCCCGTCGACGCGTGCCGCGTCGAAGAGCTCCCTGGGCAGCGCGTCGAAGAACTGCTTGGCGAGCAGCACCGTGAAGCCGTTGGTGCCGGCCGGCAGCCAGATCGCCCAGTACGTGTCACCGAGGTTGAGGTGCAGCAGCGGCACGTCGATGACCGTCATGAAGAGGCTGACCATGTTCACCGTGTACGGCACGAACATCGTGGCGAGGATCGCGCCGTAGACGGCCTTGCCGAAGCGCGGTTTCAGCACCGACAGCGCGAAGCCGGCCGTGGCGGAGACGAAGAGCTGCACGAACCATGATCCGCCGACCACCAGGAAGGTGTTCATCAGATAGCGGCCGACGCTCAGATCCGTGTACGCCGTACGGAAGTTGCCGAGGCGCGGCCGGTCGGGCCACAACGCCAGCGGGTGGTTGGTGAGTTCGGTGGGCGGGGAGACCGCGCCCTTGAGCATCCAGTACAGCGGCCCGATGCCGATGAGCAGCAGAAGCAGCAGCGTCAGCACCTGGATGGAGCGCACGGCCGCGCGCACACCGGGCCGTTGCCGGTCGTGGGCGGAGACGAAGGTGGTCAGCGGGGTGGTCATGACTTGCTCCAACCGCGGGTGGCCCGCAGATAGACCGCGGACAGCAGGCCCAGGGCGAGCACCATCAGGAAGGACAGCGCGGCGGCCTGCCCGTACGCGCCGTCCTGGAAGGCGTAGCGGAAGATCAGCAGCAGCACGGTCAGCGTCGCGTTGTCCGGGCCGCCGCCGGTGAAGACGTACGGCTCGGTGAAGACCTGCACGGTGTTGATGAGCTGCACCAGCAGCAACAGGCCGATCACGGAACGCAGTTGGGGAAGCATGATGTGCCAGATCCGGCGCCAGATGCCGGCCCCGTCCACCTCGGCGGCCTCGTACAGCTCGCCCGGGATGCCGACCATCGCGGCCAGGTAGATCAGCACGGCGCCGCCCATCCCGGCCCAGGTGGCCTCCAGGACCAGCGAGAGCATCGCGGTGTCGGAGGACTCCAGCCAGGTGTACGGACCGAGGCCGACCTTGCCGAGCGCGGTGTTGAACAGACCGCTGCCCGGGTCGTAGAACCACTTCCACAGCAGGATCGCCACCACCGGCGGGATGACCACCGGCAGGTAGACCAGGAAGCGGTACACCCCCGCGCCGCGCCGTACCGTCGACATCACCGCGGCCAGGATCAGCGGGGCCGGGAAGCCGATCAGCAGGCCGAGGCCCACGAAGAACAGCGTGTTGGTGACGGCGGTGGACAGCAGCGGATCGGCGAAGACGGCACGGAAGTTGTCGAAGCCGACCCAGACCGCGGGGTCGACGAGGTTGGTCCGCTGGAAGCTGAGCAGCAGGCTGCGGACGATCGGCCACCAGGCGAACAGTCCGAAGACCAGCACGGCGGGGAGCAGGAACAGCCAGGCCGTGAACTGCCTGCGGGCGGCGGTGCCGCCGCGCCGTCGGGCCGGCCGTCCCGCGGCCCCCTCGGCGGGGTCGTGGGGCGCCTTCGCGCCGCGCTGGGAGTGGGTGAGCAGGCTCATGACCGGCTACTTCTGGTTCGACTGGTCAGTGGCGAGCTTGGCGTTGACGTCCTTCTCGGCCTTCGCGAGCAGCGCGTCGATGTCGGCGTCGCGCTGGGTGAGCACCGCCTGCACCACCGGGTCGAGCGCGGCGTAGAGCGTCTGCGCCTCGTACGGCGGCTCCGGCTTGAGTTCGAGCTTGCCCAGGCCCTTCGTGTACGGCGCGAAGTTGTCGAGCTTGACGTTGACGTACGGCTTGATCGCCGCGTTGATCGCGGTCTGCCGCGCGGCGTCGAAGACCGGCAGCGTCGGTACGCCCACCGCGGACTTGGGGTCGGCGGCCAGCGACTTGGCCTGGCTCACGGCGGTGGCCGTGCTGTACTGCGGCTCGGCGTAGGCGAAGATCAGCCACTTGACGGCGGCCGCCGCGTGCTTGGTGTCGGCCGACTTCGGCACCATGTAGATGTCGCCGCCGGTGAGGGTGGCGTTGCCGCCGGACTGCGGCATCGAGGCGACGGCGAAGTCGTCGGTGTGCTCCATGCCGAACTGCGTCTTGGCCAGCCGGAAGGTGCCGGGGCTGCCGATGAACATCCCCGCCTGGCCGGCCGCGAACTGCCGGATGGCGTCGTTCTGGTTGTTCAGCAGATTCCGGCCGAGGGAGTCGTCGCTCCAGCGCATGTCCTTGAGCAGGCCGAGCGCGTTCTTCGTCGCCTCGCCGGTGAGGGTGGCGGTGTACTTCCCGCCCTGCTGCGCTTCGAGATCGCCGCCGAACGCGTAGGAGAGGATGGCCAGTTGCCAGCCGCCCTGGCTGTCCTTGGACTCCTGGACGAATCCGGCCTTGCCGGTCTTGGCGCTGATCGCCTTGGCGTCCGCCCGGACTTCCTGCCAGGTCGTCGGCGGCTTGTCGGGGTCGAGCCCGGCCGCCTTGAACAGCGCCCGGTTGTAGACCAGACCCTGGGCGTACGGATTCTGCGGGACGCCGTAGACCTGGCCCGCGCTGTCGCTCAGCGGCTTGAGGACCTGCGGGTTGAACTCCTTGAAGTGGCCCCAGGAACGGAGTTGGCTGCTGATCGACTGCACCTGCTTCTGCTGGATCAGCCGCTGCGGCTCGGTGAGCGGGACCTTGATGACGTCCTCGACATTGCCGCCGGCCAGCTTGGCGGAGAAGGTCAGCGGGTCGAAGACCGTCGTGGAGCCCTTGACCTTGATGCCCGGATTGGCCTTCTCGAAGTCGGCGACCTGCTGCTTGAAGAGCTTCAGCTCGGCCTTGTCGGTGGCGGGGGGCATGCCCTGGACGCGGAGGATGACGTCGCCGCCGCTGCCGCCGCCGGACTTGCTCGGGGTGAGCGCGGAACAGGCCGTGAGAGCCACGGTCATGGCTATGGCGGTACTGCCGAGCAGGGCCGCATTACGGTATTGTCTGGACATTTCGTCTCCACGGAGGGCAGGGTGAGGTCGGGGCGGGGTGCCTTGCCGCGCAGGGGGTCTCGGAGGCGGCCACCGGGTTGTACGGCGGGGCCGGCGCGAGGGTCGGCGGCGTGAACGGCGGGAGCGCCGCGGGGGGTCGGCGGCTGGTACGGCGGGGCGGTGGGGCCCCCGCGAGGACGGCGGGTGGACGCCGGGGTCAGCGCGTGGGTGCGGGCCCGGTGGACGCGGGGGTCAGCGTGTGGGCGCGGGCCCGGTGGACGCGGGGGTCAGCGCGTGGGCGCGGGCCCGGTGGACGCGCGGGGGACCAGCCGGGAGCCGATCTCCGCGAAGGGGGTGTCCTCGGCGTTGCCGGCATTGCCCGTACGGCGGTCGGCGTGGCCCGCGATCGTCTCCAGGAGCAGGTCGGCCGCCCGGGTGGCGACCTCCTCCGGATCGATCCTGATGGTGGTGAGGCTGGGGGTGGAGACCGACGCGAGCAGGGTGTCGTCGATGCCGATGACGCTGACGTCGCCGGGCACGCTGACGCCGAGGCTCGCCATCTGGTGCAGCACGCCGAGGCCGACCAGGTCGTTGTGCGCGAGGACCGCCGTCGCCCCGTGCGCGGCGACCAGCGTGGCTGCCAGCACTCCGGTCTCGAACCGCGGCTCGTACGGGCCGAGTTCGACGAAGGAGATGTCCTGCGCCTCGAACGACTCGTGGATCGACTTGCCGCGGCTCAGCTCGTCCCGTGAGGCGTTGATGAACACGCAGCGCCGGTGGCCGTACGCGCGCAGGTGCTCCACCGCCTGCGCGATGCCGGCCGACAGCGAGATCCGCACCTCGGGGATGCCGGGCACGTGGCGGTTGACGACCACCAGTGGCATCTGGTCGGCCAGTTCGCGCAGCCGGTCCTCGGTGAGCGTGGAGGCCCACAGCACCAGGCCGTCCACCCGCTTGGAGACGGCGGCGATCGCCTCCAGCTCGTCCGCCTCGCGCTCGTCGCTGTCGGTGACCAGCACGGTGTAGCCGAGCCGGCGGGCGCGGGCCTGCATCGCCTTGACGATCGGCGGGAAGAACGGGTTGGCGATGTCGGGGATGATCAGCCCGAGCGTGCCGGTGCCGCCGCCGCGCAGACTGCGCGCCGCCGGGTTCGGCGCGTAACCGAGCTTGGTCGCCGCCTCCAGAATGCGCTGCCGGGTCTTCTGCTGGACCTGCTCCGGTGCCGTGAACGCGCGGGAGACCGTCGAGACCGAGACGCCCGCGGCACTGGCCACCTCCCGGATCGTGGTTGCCACGGACCGCCTCCTCGCATCATCGCCGCCCGGAGCCTCGCTGCTGCCGGATGCCGTGGATCTTTGCGAACGTTCCCGGAGGTGTCAAGAGTGTTTCCACAAGGAAAATCCTGAGGGCGGTAGGGCCTTGCGGAACGGCACGGTCATTGCGGATGATGCGTTCTCAGCACGCCTGATGGTGTTGCGGGAACGTTTTCATAGCAGTCTCACGGAGGAGCGGGATGAAGATCACCGGCCTGGAAGTGCTGACCCTCCCCGACCACGGCGACAGCATGATGCTCGTCGTGGTCGACACCGACGAGGGCATCCACGGCCTGGGCGAGGTCGGCATCAGATCCCGGCAGAAGGCGGTGGCCGGCGGGCTGGAACATCTCGCGGAGCTGATCGTCGGCGAGGACCCGCGGCGGATCGAGCGTCTGTGGCAGGTCATGTTCCGGCGGGGCTTCTTCCCGGCCGACCGGATACTCGGCGCCGCCATCGCGGCCGTGGACGTCGCGCTGTGGGACATCCGCGGCAAGGCGCTGGGCGTGCCGGTGCACGAACTCCTCGGCGGCGCCGTACGGGACTACGTCCCCGCGTATGTGCACGTCGGTGACGACTACCACGACCGCGAGCGGTTCCTGGACCGCTGCCGCGCACTGGTCGCCGAGGGCTGGGGCCATCTGCGCTTCTCCGCGCCGCACGACCCGGGCGACATCCTGGACGCCCGGCGCTGCCTGCGGGACACGGTCAGCCTCTTCCACCAGGTGCGGGACGCGCTCGGCGACGACACCGAACTGATCCTGGACGTGCACACCCGGCTCGACCCGCCCGAGGCGGTGACGCTGTGCCGCGAAATCGAGGCGGCCCGCCCGTACTTCGTCGAGGACCCGCTGCGCTGCGAGAACCCCGACAGCTACCGGATGCTGCGCTCCCGCACCGGAGTTCCACTGGCCGCGGGCGAACAGTACGGCTCCAAGTGGGAGTTCAGGACCCTGATCGAGGAGGACCTGATCGACTACGCCCGCGTGGACGTCGGGGTCGCCGCGGGGCTCACCGAGGCGAAGAAGATCGCGGCGATGGCGGAGGCCCACCACATCAAGCTCGCCACCCACAACCCCCTCGGCCCGGTCACCGCCGCCTCCTCCCTCCAACTCAACCTGGCCTGCTCGAACATCGCGATCCAGGAGCACCAGACCGACCCCGAACCGGCCATCGCCGCACTCTTCGCCACCCGCCCCACCATCCGGCCCGGCCGCGTCCTTTCCACCGCCCTCCCCGGCATCGGCGTCACCCTCGACCGCGAAGCCGCCCGCCGGTACACCGCGACCGCGGCCGAACGCCCCCATCTGCGCAACCCGGACGGCGCGTTCACCAACTGGTGACGGCCGCCCGCCGACGAGCGACGGCCGGCGGCCGGAGGTGTGCGCGCCCCCGTCCGGGGGTCGCGCGCCCCGGCGGCAGTCAACCGACCCCACCGCGAGGAGAGTTCATGGCGCGCCCTGACACACCACCCCGCACAGCCCCGTTCCCCTTCGACCCGACCTACGGCCACGACCTCGCCGCGCTCCGCGCCGTTCCCGGCCCCGCGCACGAGCCGGACGACTTCGACGCGTTCTGGCGCGACCTGTACCGGCGGGCCCGGGACGTCCGGGTCGACGCGCGGATCGAGGAACGGCTGCCCGACGGGTGGCAGGAAGCCGCGCTCGAAGGGCACCAGGCCGGCGCCGCCGCCGTGGAGGCGTACCGCGTCAGCTACACCAGCCTCGGCGGGGTGCGGCTGGGCGGCTGGCTCACCGTGCCCGCGACGGGCGAGCCGTGCCGCGGCGCGGTGATCGCCCATGGCTACGGCGGGCGGGCGGCGCCGGACCCCCGGCTGCCGATGGACGGCGTGGCATCCCTCCAGCCGTGCCTGCGGGGGCTGCCCGCGCTCAGCTCATCGCCCGCCGTCACCTCCCCGCACGTCCTGCACGGCATCGCGTCGCGCGAGACCTACGTGCACGGCGGGTGCGCCGCCGACGTGTGGTGCGCGGTGACCGCGCTGCACGACCTGGTCCCGGCCCTCCGCGGCCTGCGGACGGACTTCCAGGGCTCCAGCTTCGGCGGCGGCATCGGCGCGCTCGCGCTGCCGTGGGACGAGCGTTTCGCCACCGGGCAGTTGACCGTGCCCAGCTTCGGCGACCATCCCCTGCGGGTCGGCCTGGAGTGCCTGGGCAGCGGCGCGCAGGTCCGTGAGCGATGGCTGGCGGACCCGTCGGTGCTGGAGGTCCTCGGCTACTTCGACGCGGCCACGGCCGCCCGCCGCCTGCGCATCCCGGTGCACGTCGCCGCGGCGCTCCTGGACCCGGCGGTGCCGCCACCCGGCCAGTTCGCGGTCTTCAACTGCCTGGCAGGACCCAAGGAGTTGCACGTCATGCCGTTCGGCCACTGGCCCGACCACCCCGACCACCAGGCCGTCCAGGACCGGTTGCACACCGCCATGCGCGCGTTCTTCGCCCGGCCCTGACCCGATCCCGACCTCTCCCGCGCCGCCGCCTGAGCCTGCCCGGGTCGGGTCGGGTCACAGCCAGCCGCGGCGCATCGCCTGGGTGCCGGCCTGGAAGCGGCTGGTGGCGCCGAGCCGGTGGATCAGATGGGCCACCCGGCGCCGGAAGGTGCGCTGGCTGAGGTCGAGTTGGCGGGCGATCGCCTCGTCCTTCAAGCCGGCGTTCAGCAACTGCAGCAGCGCCCGGTCCTCGGGGGAGATCTCCGGGTCGGCCGGGTCGGTCGGGTCGGTCGGGTCGGTCGGCCCGGGCGGCTCGGTGGCGGCGAAGACAGGGGTGGCCATGGCCCAGTGCGCTTCGAAGAGTTCCACCAGCGCGTCGCTGAGTCCGGAGCGGCGGACGTACGCCGCGGTGGTGCGCCGCCCCTCGTCGGAGCCGGTGAGGGGCAGGATCGCCTCGCGCCGGTCCACCACGATCAACTTGGTCGGTACGCGGGGCAGTACCCGCGCCTGCTCGCCGAGCCGGACCATCTCGCGCAGGGTCTCCGCCCGTGCGGGAATCGCGAGCACTTCGGTGGCGTAGGCGGCCCGTACGCTCACGCCGCGCGCGAGCGCGTCCCGTTCGGACGGGGCCGTGGTGCCGTTCGAGGAGACGTAGGGCGGCGCGTCGAAGGCGAGGATCTCGTGCTCCGCGCTGGTGACGAGGAGTTCGACCCGCCGGGTGACCTCGTTGGGTCCCTCGATGACCTCCACGAGGAGCCTCGGGTCGGAGCGCAGGTTGCGTTCGTGGTAGTCGGCGGCGTACGCCTCCACCGAGGCGGCGACCCGCTCCAGTTCGCGCTGGCGCGAGCGGATCAGCCCGGTCAGGCCGGTGCGGGGGTCGACCGGCCGGTAGCGTGCCGGCCGCCCTTGGTGGTATTGGGCGAGCCCGGCCGTCACCAGGCCGTCGAGCACCTGGCGGGCTCGCGCGGGTGCCAGATCGAGGATGCCGGCCAGATGGCCCGCGGTGAGCTGCTCCTCGTGCAGCAGCACCCCGTAGGCCCGCTCGGTGACCTCGTCCAGCCCGACCGGCTCCAACATCGCGACCCCTTTCTTCCCATTGCCCGGAAAAGCCCGGCCGGCAGCTGGCCTTGTGCGGCCAACGGCCACAGCAGGCCACCCGGATCGCTCCCACCACCGGCTGATGGCTGGAAAGGTACAGCCACCCCCTCTCGCGGTGACAAAGGAGTGACGGATCTCGATGAGACCCGCAGGCCAAGCCCTACGCGGCGGCGCGACAGCCGCTGTCCTGGCGGTAGCCACAGCGCTGCTGTCCGCACCGGCGGCACACGCCGCCCCGGTCGCACCCAAGCCCGTGCGTTTGAACGCCAAGCAGCTGGCGAAGCTCAGCGCGAAGTACATCCAGCGCGCCGACGGCACCTCCGGGTTCGTCGCCGCGGCGGCTTCGGGTGACGCGTCGTCCACCGGGACGACCGCCGCCCCCTCGACGTCAGCACCCTCCACGTCGACGCCCTCCACGTCAGCACCCTCGACCTCGGCCGCGCCCTCCACGACGGGCATCGACCAGTCCACGACGTGGGAGAGCGCGCGCGGCTCCGTCTCCACGCTGGCGCTCCAGGGCACCCAGGACTGGGTCGCGCTGTCCTCCGGCGGCTCCATCACCCGGTACGACGCCCAGGGCGACCCCGCCTGGCAGAAGAGCACCAGCTCGCTGTACGACGACTGGCAGGTGAAGCCGGTCAACGCCTACCAACCCCAGGCGTTCAACGCGGTGATGTCCGAGGGCTACGACCCCTACTCGCCGGGGTCCTCCGGCCGGCACCCCTTCGCCCAGGCGGACTTCAACGGTGACGGCGTGGCGGACATCGCGGTCGCCTACTCCGTGGGCCAGTACCCGTCACGGCCGTTCACCTCGCCCGGCTCCGACCTGCCGTCCGGCACGTTCGTCAACGTGCTCGACGGCCGGACCGGCCGGATGCTGTGGCACCAGCTCCTGCCGGGCTACGTCGGCTCGCTCCTGGTACAGGACGGCAAGCTGGTCGTCGCCGACACCACGGGCCCCGACTGGGGCGACGACCCGGTGGCCACCCAGGGCGACAGCCGCAGCTCGCTGCTCGCCTACTCCTTCACGGCGAAGAAGAGCGGCGACGTCACCGCCAAGAAGGCATGGACGTACAGCACCGGCGTGCCCTGGGCCGAATGGACGGACGTCGAACCGCTCAACGACGGCCGGATCACGGTCGGTTGGACGGACACGCCCTTCGGCCTCGGCAACCCCCGGCCGGCCGCCGGCCACGTCCTGGTCGTGAGCACCGCCGCCGGCAAGGCCCTGGTCGACACCAAGACGCCGGGCTACCCCCGTATCCTCCAGCAGGACCCGGGTTCTGACCGGGTGCTGGTCGCCGAGCAGAACGACCCCTATGACGCGGTGCGTTGGGACCTGACGGCGGTCGACGCGCAGACCGGCGCGCGCACCGTACTGGCCTCGCGCAAGAACACCATCCCCGAGGACTTCGTCGTCAACGGCCAGGCGCACGGCAAGCAGGCGCGCTACGCGGTGGCGGAACTCGGCATCAACGCCGACCTGTCCGACGGGCAGAGCACGATCTCCGGCTGGGACGGCAACGGCGACACCGTCTGGACCCACCAGACCAGCAGCACCGTCGGCAACCCCAACGCGCCCACGCTGTCACTGACGTACGACCCGTCCGGCCACGGCCAGGTCTACGCCGCGGTCGCCGACAACGTTGCCGACAGCGCCACCGAGCCGGAGGGCGTCTACAACACCCAACTGCTCGCCCTGGACGCGCGCAACGGCTCCCTGGCATGGCGCCGCGACGGCGACGTGACCGGCGACCAGGTCACCCCCTACCAGGGCGGCCTGCTCAGCGTCGGCCTGGACCTCAACGCCTGGACGCTGAAGAAGAGCAACGGCAAGGCCACCGACCTGCCGCTGTTCAGCGAGAACTACTCGGCCGCGTCCGTCGACGTCAACGGCGACGGGGTGAAGGACCTGATAGTCGGCGGCCAGAGCCACGGCGTCTTCGCCCTGGACGGCCGCTCGTTGAAGAACACCGCCCCGACCGTCCTGTGGCACTCCGCCGTCAGCGCGGCCGTCCACCAGATCCAGGTGGCGAACGTCGTCGACAAGCACGGCAGGACCGCGCCGCGCGTGCTCGCCGCCACCTCCCACGGCTTCGCCGTGCTCGACCCGGCCACCGGCAAGGTCGGTGCCGACGTCACCACCGGCGCCTTCCAGTACGGCCTGGCCGTCACCAAGGGCGAGATCGTCGCCACCGGTGCGAGCGACGTGGCCGCCTACACCGCGGACGGTTCCCGGATATGGGACTACCGCCCGGCCGGCGTCGGCAGCAAGCAGGTCTTCTACTCCACGCCCGTCACCGACGGCCAGGGCCGGCTGTTCCTGGAATACGGCGGCGCCCGAACCAACCTGACCACCGGCGCCACCGACCCCGCCCCGACCGGCGTCGCCCTGAACGCCACCACCGGTACGCAGATGTGGAGCGAGCAGCCCAGCAACGCCGACGTCGCCTCCGCCGCCTGGATCGAGCAGCAGGCCGGCGCCTTCGCCAGTACGGCGATCCCCGGCGCCGGCAGCGACGGAGTCGCCTTCGCCTTCGGCGGCGACCAGCCCTCGACCGGCGAGCACCGCACGCAGTTCGTGGACGGAGCCACGGGCAAGGTGCTCGCCGAGCACGACACCGTAGGCGCCAACACCTTCCAGGGCTTCGCCGCCTCGCAGAAGTACGGCCTGATCGAGTTGCACGCCTTCCAGATGACCGTCTACCCCGCGGACGGCGGCGACCCGTTCAACATCGGCACGCTCCCCAACAACCAGCAGGGCGTCTTCGCCACCACCACCGGCGGCAAGGAGACCTTCGTCGGCGCCGTCGGCGGACTGGAGCAGTACGACCAGCCGTTCTCGAGGACCGACGAATACCTCACCAGCACCAGTGAGGCCTTCTCGCTCTACGCCGGCACCGCCGTCGCGGTGGACCTGACCGGCGGCAAGGCCACCGACATCGTCGGCCTGCCGTACGACGACGCCGCCTTCGACCTCAACGAGAACACCGGCGGCTACGGCGCCAACATGGTCGCGGTGGACAACTACCCGCACGGCGTGACGGTCCAGCAGGTCACCGACACCCCGCAGCCGGCGACCGCCGCCACCCGTTCCGTCCAGCCGCGAAGCGACCAGGCCCCCGCGGGCCAGGCCGCGAAGGACCTGGCCGCGAAGCAGAAGGGCGAGCGGAGCACCGGCGCCTCGACCCTCGCGCCGTTCACCGGCGCGACCCTGCCGACCACGGGCACCATCGCCCCGCAGGTGAAGATCAAGTCGACCGTCGCGGCCACCGCCGACGACACCGACCAGCCCACCCGCGGCTACACTCCGCAGCAGATCCAGGCCCGCCTGGGCCTGACCGGGGACGGCACCGGCCAGACCGTCGCCATCGTCGACGCCTACGACTACCCGACCGCGAAGGACGACCTGAACCACTTCGCCGACCACTTCGGCCTGCCGCAGACCTGCGACAGCGTCCCGGCCGGCACGGACTGCTTCGACTTCCAGCAGGTCTACGCCGACGGCACCAAGCCTCCCGTCGACGCCAACTGGAACGAGGAGGAGGCCCTCGACATCGAGTGGGCGCACTCCGTCGCCCCGCATGCCAAGATCGTGCTGGTCGAGGCGGCCGACGCCTCCGCCGCCGGCCTCTACCAGGGCGTGGACAAGGCCGCCTCGCTGCACCCGGCCGCCGTCAGCAACAGCTGGGGCATGCCGGAGTTCTCCGAGGAGTCCTTCTACGACGGCCACTGCGCGCTCGCCGACTCGGTCTGCGTGCAGTCCACCGGTGACGCCGGCTACCCGGCCGGCTACTCCAGCACCAACCCGAACGCGCTCGCCATCGGCGGCACCAGCCTCCGACTGGACGCCTCCGGAACCACGTTGGGCGAGACCGCCTGGTCCTCGACCGGTGGCGGCCTGAGCTACTTCGAGAAGCGCCCCGCCTACCAGAAGGGCGTGCAGAGCTCGAAGTTCCGTGCCACCCCGGACGTCAGCTTCGTCGCCGACCCCAACACCGGCGTGGCCGTCTACACCTCCGCCGGAAAGAGCCCCGTGTGGATGGAGGTCGGGGGTACCAGCCTGTCCGCCCCGTCGTGGGCCGCCCTGATCAGCGCGGCCGACCAGCTCCGGGCCCAGGCCGGCAAGGCACCGCTGGCCGCCGCCGGCCCGCACGGTGACACCGCCCACACCGACGTGTACGCCCTGGGCCCCGAGCTCAACGACGTCACCTCGGGCTCCAACGGCCTGTGCGGCACTGAGTGCACCGCGGGCCCCGGGTACGACACCGTCACCGGCCTCGGCTCCCCCCTGGCCGGAGTGGACACCGCACTCGCCGCCCTGAAGTGACCTCCGGTCAGGCCGCCCCCGTACAGACGGCCTGACCGGACGCTCCGGGGCAGGACGCCCGGAGGGGGGACATCCGGCCCCGGAGCACCACCGGAACCTGTGCCCCGCTGCCACCGGCAGCGGGGCACAGTGCCGTCCGACCGTGCGCACGAGCCCCAACAGGTCCCCGCTCCGTGCCGGGGACTCACGGGGGGTCGCCCGCGCCCCGGAAGCAGGCGGGCCGCGCACGGTGGTCCGTGCGCGGCCCGTCCGGGGTCCTTCGTCAGTCCCCGAGGTCGCTCAGGAACTTGTCGGTGTACTCGAGCGGTGTCGTGCTGGAGACGGAGTTGCAGGTGGGAGACGCGTACGTGTCCGAACAGGGCGTGTCCCGGTCCAGTGACCAGTAGTGCAGCCCGGCCAGGCCGTTGCTGACCACGTACGACGACAGCGTGTCCGCGTCCGCGGGGGTGAAGATCTCGCTGGTGGCGTCGTTCATGCCGATCATCGGGGTGACGGCGATCTTGCTCGCCGGGACCCCGTAGGTGTGCTCGAGGTTCTGCACCGCCTGGATCGCCGACTGCGCCATCTCGCAGCTGCCGGAGGAGACGACACACACGCTGCTGGACGCGTTGCCGTAGTCCATGGTCATCAGGTTGATGACGTACTTCTGCAGGCTGGAGCCGAGCACCGCCTTGACGACCTCGTCGCCGAGCGAGTTCACGCCGCTGTAGCTGCCGTCGGACGCGCCCAGCGTGGCGAGGGTGAACGAGAACTGGAGGTTCGGGTACTGCGCCTGCGCTCCGGCCGCCGCGGCGACCAGGTTCTGGATGTCCGACGCGCTCTGGCCGCTTTCGATGTCGAAGTCGACGCCGACCAGGTTCGGGCCGGCGTAGCGGGCGATGAACGACTCCATGCCCGCCGTCGAGCCGCACGTGAAGGTTCCGCCCGCACCGCCGGTGGACAGGACGTAGTCCAGGTTGGCGGACTGGAGTTGCGGCACGTTCTCGGCGGCCCAGTCGGCGCCCGAGACACCGCCCCAGTTCTCGCTGCCGCACGCGCCGGTGGCGAACGCGACCGTGAGCGCGGGCAGCTTCGGAAGGTACTGCGACACCAGGCTGCCGGAGCCCACCACCGGCAGGTCGGACCCGGTCACGGCCGACTGCATCTGGTAGGTGTTCCAGTTCATGTTGATGGTGACGTCCTTGTACGGGCTGAAGAGCAGCCCGCTGACCGAACCCGATCCGGTCCCGGGGCCGGTACCTCCCCCGCCTCCTCCTGACGATCCGCCGGTACACGCGCCGTTGGACGTCCACGGTTGTCCGCTGCCGCTTCCGCCGTTGCTGGTCGCCGGGTCGTTGCCCTGGGTCCAGTAATTGGCGGTGTAATTGGCCCCGTTCTCGCTCACCTGCTGGCCGGCGGTGTAGGCGGTGCCGGAACTCCACGCCGCGGCGCAGGTGGTGGCTGCCTGCGCGGCGGGTGCCTGTGCGGCGGGTGCCTGCGCGGTGGGCGCCTGGGCCAAGGGCGCCGCGGCCACCGCGAAGGCCGTGCCGCCGACAGTCAGCCCGAGTGCCGAGCCGGTGATGAGTGCAATGCGTAGAAGCTGTCTTCCGACTCGCATGGAATCCTCCAGGAGTGAGAGGCGCTCTTGCGGAGTGGTCCGGTCCTGACCGTCGAGCAGATTGGTCAAGACCAACTTGTACGGGCGGCGAGTGGGCCGGTCAACCCTTCAACAAAGTTGCATAATTAGTTTTGCCAGATCGGGGTGTGCGGCCTTTCGGGAACAGGTCCGCCGAAAAATTCACCATCTTTCGTGATAGGCCGCCGAGGGTCGGTGGAGATATTGGTCGTGAATGGTGGAGGTTGTGGAAAACCACGTCCTCGACCATTGATCGCGGCCCATTCCGGCGCGGTGCGCGCGTGAAGGTGTGTCCGCGGATGCACCCGGGTCGGAGCCCGCGGAGGCTGCCGTATGCCGCCCGGATCGGCCGGTTGTGGCCGCTGTCCGTGTCGAGGGGTGGCAGGGGGTGGAGAGGCGATGTCCACCCGGGGTTCCACCCGTGGGTTGAGGGCGCGGGGGCCGTCGGAGCGGATGCTCGGTGCCATGACAACCACTGACTGGGTCATCGACATCGTTCTGGTTCTGATCGTCTTCCGGCAGATGCGGGAGGAGCGGCTGACGGTGCGGACCGTGCTGTTGCCGCTGGGCATCATCGGCTGGGCGGCGTCCACCTACCTGCACCACATCCCCACGGCGGGGAACGACCTCCTGCTGGCGGGTGTGTTCGCCGGCGTGGGTGTCGTCTTCGGTCTTCTCGGCGGTCTGCTCACCCGTGTCCGGCTGGCCGACGGTCACGTGCGGATTCGTGCATCGGTGGGTGCGGCCGCCTTGTGGGTGGTCAGCATGGGGTTCCGGCTCGGGTTCGCCGTGTGGTCCTCGCACCCTTCCGGCGCGGTCCACGTCGCCCACTTCTCGGCGGCGCACGACATCACCAGCGGTCAGGCGTGGGTGGTGGCCCTCATCCTGATGGCGTTCGGTGAGGTCGTGGTCCGGCTGGGCACCATCGTGGTCCGCGGGCAGTTGCTGCTCGGCCGTGCGAAGCGGGACGGCTCGGCCGTCTCGGCCGAGCAGTCCCGGCCCGTCGCGTACGTCTGACCGTGACAGCGGCCACCGTGCCCGTGGATGCCCCGGCCCGCGGCCCACGCCGCCCGCCGGGGCATCCACCCTCGCGTACGGCCCGGTTTCGGTCCGGGCGCGGATGTTCCGGTCGTTTGCGTGTGCCGCGGGCCGCGGGCCCGTCCCGTCTTCGTGCCGCCGGAATCTTCACGAAACTATGGCGGATGACGGCTCCGATTTCCTCTTGGAACGGTTGGCGGCCGGCAATCCGCCGCACGTCGCGGAGACCAGTAGCGACGAGGTCGATCCGCCCAAAGACACCGGGCGGCGTGGAAAAGCCCCCCAACAGCGCTTCTCCGCAGCCGTTTTCCTCGCCTTGCGACACGCCCATGGCACGCGGCTCGCGAAATGGTCTACGCAACAACAAAGCCCCAGGTCATTGACCCGGGGCTCTTTCTTTACGGAGCGGATGACGGGAATCGAACCCGCGCTACGGGGCTCTCTCAGCCTATGCGCTTGTCTGGTAGCTCGCTGACCGTCGGGTGCTTCATGACCGCGGGGTGGTGTGTGACTGCGGGTGCCCGCGGCATACCGCTGGAAATGGTGTGGCGGTGGTGCGGTGTGACGCTCGCGCCCTCGCGGTCGTGGAGCCGCTGCGTCGAACCTACGCGTTTACTCGCTTTGCGAGGTGGCCGGGAGCGGTGGGCCTTCGCACGACCGTACTCTGTGCGCTGGGGAGTTGCCGGTCGCCCCCGCCCGTTCGGTGCCCCAAATGTCGCTTTCTCGGCAGTTGGTTCAGGGCAGGTCCGCCCTCCCGAAAACCCGCAGGTCAGTAAGACTGCTCCCCGCACCCGCGGGGATGGACCCACGCTGCGTCGCG
The DNA here is from genome assembly GCF_040702025.1 of Streptomyces sp. NPDC088194. Lineage (NCBI taxonomy): Bacteria > Bacillati > Actinomycetota > Actinomycetes > Kitasatosporales > Streptomycetaceae > Streptomyces > Streptomyces sp. NPDC088194. The sequence goes on from NZ_JBFBIV010000001.1 coordinate 115,202, forward strand.
AGCCAGCATCATGATCGAGCGGCCCCCGCACCAGCGGGGGATGGACGCTACCTCCCCGCTCAGGGTGCGTCCACCTCGTTTGGGCCATGTACCAGTGCCAACTCGGCAAGCGGTGCAAGAGCTTCGGGCGCGAGTTGGGGAAGGAGCGGGATGGCCAGTGCCCAGTTGTCGGTGGCGATCAGCTTCAGGATGAGTGAACGAGCAGCTGCTTTGTCGTATGTGTCGCGGTCGCGTACGGCATGGACAAGTGTCAGGTGGAGGCGTATTGAGGCGTCCTCCGATGCGGGGTCGGTTGCCAGAGCGATGTCGGTGCCCGCCAGATGAGCGGCGACCGCGGCCTGGGTGGACGAGCGCATCTCCGATGTCGTCGCCGTCTCAGTGATCCGTGCGGCTTCCTCAAGATCACCTTCCACTACCTTGAGAACAGCGAGTTCGGCGTAGGGGATCTGATCGGGCGGGAGCGTGGATACCCACCCATTCACAGCATCGGCCACGCCGGCCGTGTCGGACACACAGTGGAGCCGCTCCAGAAGTGCGAGAAGGACGACGGACGGTGGGTGCCATTGCTGCCGGGGCTCATGCACGAAGGAACCTGCCTGGCACAGCAGTTTGCGAATCCGCGGTCCGGGCCGACGGATGTCTGGGAAAGCGAGGAGAAGTCCGGCCAATTGGGGGAGGGGCGAGAACGGGCTGCCGTTCCCGAGTCGCAGCTCTACTGCGTCTATCACAGGGTCGATGAGTCGGGCGGCTGCGTGGGGATGTTGTTGAGCGAGGCCGGCGGCGACCGCCGTCCGTGACTGGCGGATCTGCGCGCGGCGGGCGGCGGCCGGCATGTTGTCCTCCGGGTCCGTTCGCGTCGCCACCTCTTCGGCGATGTCAGCCTCGCCGGCATGTGCCAGAGCTTGGGCGGTGAGGCCCCGCAGGACGGGATCGTGCAGGCCGCCTGCGAGCTGTGCTGCGGCCCGTGCGTAGAGGCGCGCCTCGGCCTTGTGGCCGCCCTGTCCGCAGCCGATCGAGAGAGCGGCCAGATGGCGGCACTTGCGGGCTGGTTGCTGAGAAGCTGTGATCAGCCGATTCGCCATGGCGAACTCTCCGACAACCCCGAGCCCTTGAACCAGTGCGTACATCCCATGACTTCCGCTTACGGTTGGTGCTGTGCGTGCGGGCACTTGCCGGAGCGCATCTTCCAGGCGCTCGCGGCCGAGCAGAAGGTTGCCGTCGTGCAGTAGTCGTTGAGCCTGTCGCAGCAGCTCGATGTGTTGTGGCGGTTGGGTTCCATGCTCATGCCGATCGGCCGGAGTTCCATCGTGCTCCTTCTCGGGGAGCGGCTTCAGGCCGAGAAGCTCAAGGCGCCTTGCGGTACGTTCCGTGCTCCTGCGCTCCTCGCCCGCCACGAGGTTGGCTTCGCCGCGTTCCGCGAGATCGTCACCGAGCAGGCCTGAACGCAGCATGTCACGATGAGTTGACACCAGATCTTTGAGCTTGGCGGGAGTCTCCAGGAAGGGTGCCACATCGTTCGCCGCCTGACTGAGCCGCTCCAGCGTTGTGGACACCTCGCGTCGGAGATGGGCCTGGTCGGCGGGGGAGAGGGAACCTGGGTCCGCCAGGGCTGCGGACAGCCGGGCCACTGCTTCCTTCACCAACCGGCGCGCAGCCGCCTTGCTTCCTTTCAGTGCGGAAACGGCGACAGCGAGGACGTCCACGGAGGCCAGGCCGTCGCTCGGGTCCAGCTCGTCGCAGATCGTGATGATGCGCTCTCGGGCGAACTTGCCGCGAGACGGCATCCGGCGGGCGATCGTCGCCCAGACGTCCACGGCGGCGGCCTTCGCCCGAGCGTCGCCCGCGCCCAGGTCGTCCGCCCGCGCCTCGACGGCCGCCACCCACTCCTGGTCACCGGTCGTCGGCAATACGGTCAGCGCCTCGACGAGGGTCTCGATGTCGGCCGCGCCGCTGAGGACGACGGCTCGAAGCAGCATGAACGCGCTAAGCGTCTCGCCGCGTGCGCGCAGTTCGTGCGCTGCCCCGGCGATGTCCGCATAGGCGTCCGCGTCCTGAGCCTGAGGGGGGAACGACCGGCCGGCGCGGCTCAGTGATGTCGCCGCTTCCTCCGCGAGCGCGGCCGATCCCTTTCGCAGCCTCCGTTCGCACATCACCACCGCGATCCGGGCAAGTGCTGCCGCTTCGACCACCGGGCCCGGCATCGTACGTGCCAGGGCACGAGCGCGGTTGACATCGCCGAGCTCCGCGTACAACAGCATCGCGTCGAGCGGTACGTCACCGGCAAGGCCCGTCAGGTAGGCGCGCGAGGCGGCAAGGCGTACAGCTGTTGCGACATGTTCGGCGGCAACGTGACGCTCGTCGGCGTTCGGCTGCTCCGCGCCAAGCACGTCCAACTGTGCGAGGACGACGCCGTGTCCCGCCGTCGTCGCCAACCGCATCTGTCGGCAGGGGGCGAGTACATACTCGCGCCGGAAGTCGGGATCATTCAGCAGGTGCAAGTAGCGCTCGAGAAGGTAAGGGGGCGTCGTTTCCGGCCAGTCAGCGGAGCGCCAGAGCTCGGCCCAGGCGTGGAGCCGTGCCGTACGGCGTGCGACGCCGGTCGTGCCGAGGTCGCGGCGGACTGATCGCAGGATGTCGGCGTGGCTGAGCGCGTACGTTTCCGTCACCGCGTCGTCCAGCACAACACAGCGCCCGTCCACACCGTGGATGAGGCGCTCGACCTGGCTGACCGGAACGCCAGCCAACTCGGCCAGGTCCACCGCGCGCAGGCCCCCGCCCGCCACCGCGAGCAGTTCCATGACGGTGCTGCCCAGGGGGTGGGCTCGTAGCCGGTCGGCCTCGGCCCGAGAGACCCGTTCGATTGCGGTGGCGTGGGGTGAGGAGCCGAGCGTGCGATAGCACTCGCGTCGAAGCAGGGGGTGTTCAGCCGGCATGTCACCGGAAGGTGGCGTACTCCATCGTGTCGAGACGAGGATCCGCAGATCAGGGCCCGGGTGCACGGGCAGCAGAGCGGCGATGCTTCCGCCGGTGACAGCTCCAGATGTCCCCTCGCGTTCCGGCGCCGGACTGCCCTCGCCCCAGGTGAAGTTGGCCCAGGCTGCGTCCTCGTCGAGGCCGTCGACGATGAGAAGCAGTTTCCGTCCCTGCGTGGCGCTCTTGGCGGCGGCCTTGTCCAGGAGACGTGCCCAGCCTCGGGCGTCATGAGGCAACTCCCCCTGGAAGTCTTCACGTTGGTGGTCAAGGAAGGCGTGAATCTGGTGTCCCATCACGGCGGTGAAATCGGCGCGGGTGTTCGTGCCGTGGGCCTCGGAGACGAAGAAGCTCACGACGTTGACGCTGCGCTCTGGTCTCTTCACGTAGTCCGCGAGCAATGCCGTCTTGCCGACCGGGCGTTCCGAGTGCCAGCACAGGTACGACGGCGCGGATGGACCGGAGGCCCGAATGAAGGCGTGCATCGTGGCGCGTTCGTCCTCCCGTCCCGCCAGGCCGTCCACAACTCGCAGCTCGGACAGATGCGTTTGAACAAATCTCGTCTTCGGCTCCGGGGCGGGCGATTCATAGCCGTGCCCTCGTCTCCTGCCCTTGTGCTGCTGCTCCGGACTGAGCCCCCGCCCCTCGGCACTCTGCCGCTGCGCCGCCCGCAGTGCCTTCGCCCAATCGGCGTCGTCGTAGGGACAACGGTGCCCATGCGCTTCGGCGGCCTCCCGTAAGACCTTGATCAGCTCGACGAAGACCGGCTCAAGGCTTGCGGACGGGGCGGAGGTGCCGTCACGCCAGCGTCGGAGAGTGGTGATGTTCAGGACGCTTCCGGGGACGGCCGCGCAAGCGGCACGAAGGCTCAGCTTCGACGCCTCAAAGATCTCTGCGACCATCGCGCCAAGTTGCCCGCGCGGCGTTTCCCCGTCCTTGTCCGACACCATCGGTCACCCCCGCCTTCAAAGAGAGAATCGTACAAAAATTCGCATATATGGGTTTGGCCTGCGCTTATGACGAATGGACGTCAAGGAGCCGCTCGTGGCACAGGGCCTCGCCGTCGGAAGCTGCGTCCATCGACCGAGAGGCCCCCCGCGGTCTCCGACGGAAGGACTTCCGCAGTGTCCGCGCTCCCCGGACTTTTCCATGACGCCACCGCCCTGACGGCCATCGCCAGCCTTCTCTACGGAGGAATCCTGGCCGTAGTCGCCCTCGCCTCGGTGCTGGCCCGCACTCCCGAGCGCCGCCGCGACGCGCGCTCGACCCTCACCATTCTCGTCCGAAAGCGCCGGTCTGGATGAGGCCAGCTCTGGCCAGGCACGCTGTCCTGTTCGGCTTCTTCCCGCCCCCGCCTTGCTGCCAGCCGACGCCAACCGCACGACCTCACGCTCGATCCGGAATCACCCCACAACTCCGGTTATCAACTGCTAGCGTTCATGTCGCTCCAGCGGGTAACCACGCGTGTTGTCCGCCGATCATGATCCAGAGGGCGGTAGTCAGGTCTTGCCCGAGTTACGCAACCAGTACCCCGTCGAGGAACGGCCCCGCTGGGACCCCAGATACCAGCCGTGCATCCCGACGGTCACGCTCGACGGTGCCGTGGCTCATCACTCGCTGTGTGCCCTCCTCGCGGAGGCCGACGCGCTCAGCACCATCAACTGCACGACTCCGGGCGAGACCGTCGCCGTCATCGAGTACCTGATGGCCATCTGCTTCGCGTCGAAGACCTGCCCCTCGTCCGACGAGGAGTGGCGGGCGTGGAACGTCGCCGAGCACAGTCTCAGCGGTGCGTCCGACTGGCTGACCATCCAGCCGGACCAGGAGTGGGACCTGTTCAGTCCCGACGCCCCGCTCGGCCAGAACCGTAATCTCGCACCGGAGATGCCTGAAAGCGGCACCGGGCCAGCCCAGTTGGTGATCGAGCACGTCGGCGACTACAACCAGCACTTCGACCATCACCACCTCGAACGAGGTGACACCCTGCCCGCCGCCGACGCGTTCCGCGCCATGCTGACGCAGCACGTGTACGCCCCGTACGGTCGCGCACGCATATCCGGCAAGAATCTCGGGGCCACTGTCACGAACCTGGCGGCCGGGCGGCTGTTGGGGCGGGTTCGCGTCGTCGCCCTGGGCCGGACCCTGGGCGAGACACTGCGGCTCAACCTCTACCCGTCTGAGGGCACGGGCGAGTCCTTCAACACGTCGTGGACCAGCGGCTCCATCGAACGCCGGACTTTCGCGGTGAAGGCGAAGCCCAGGACACCGGAGAATTCCGCCGACCTACACAGCGCTCTCGGCCGGTCAGTGCTTCTGCACCCTGCTCGCGGAGCGCACGGTCAGACCGTCGTCGACCGTGTGCTCATCGGTGCCGGTGAGGTTCTCGAACTCGACCCGGAGCGCGATCTCCAGGACGCCGCTTACGTGGACACGGCTGCCGGTCGCAAGCCGCTGTGGCCATCCCCCACCAGAGCGCAGTGGCGAGACGCGCACGCGTTGTACGGCGCGGTGATGGAAGCCCCGACAGGTATGTACGCCCGTCTGCGAGCCTTGCCCCACGAGCGGAAAGGCCCCGGCGCTCCTTACCAGATGTGGGCGGTAGGACTCCTCGCCAACAAGACTCTGCCTGTTGCCTGGACGCAGGGCACCTATCCGTTCGCTCCTGCCCTGACCAGGCACCTGCACCGCGCCTCGTACCGCGGTTCCAAGATTGCCGAGTACATCGCCGACAGCCTCAGACGCGCGGCCGTGATCGCCTCGGAAACGGCGTATCCGGCCATGCGCGCAGCGGACGGCAGCGCGCAGTTGGCCCGCTTCGACGGCCGGTGGGAGTTCTGGCCTGCTGCCTCCGTGCCCTTCTACAGCCTGCTCGACGAGGTGATCGACGCGGGAGCGGTGGACGACGACGATCCGGTCTCGGCCCCTCTGGTCGACTACGCCTGCACCTTGATGAAGGCGGCGCGTGCCCACCTGGCCCACCGTCTCGACTCCCTGCCGCCCAACGACCGGGGAAACCGCGCGCGGGCCCGAGCCCAGCAGCGCTTCGAGGACGACATGAACAGCGACAAGGCGCCCGCCGAACTACGAGGGGAGACCGCACATGACTGAAGACAGCAGCGTCGACGATCCCCTCGCCCCTGGCGTCTTCCCGCACGACAGCGCGGCCTTGACCGCATGGCTCACCACGCTCGTCCGCAACCGCGAGTACGGCACTCTCGCGGATCTGCGTCGCGCGAAGGAACCGACCAACGCCCACATCCGAGCCGGCTGGTACGGCGGCGACAAGCACCGCGAGATCTTCGAGAAGGTGGCCTTCCTCTTCGCGATCTACCACCAAGGTCGCCCGGTGCCCTCGTACGGCTACGGCAGTCTGGGCGCCGCGGCACGCCGGATCGGAGACGGTACGGGTCGCGGTCCGGACAACCCGGGGGCACAGCGCCTGCTGGACCGGGTGGTCGCCAGCCGCCGCATCCCCTGGCGTCACCTTCAGCACGCGATCACACGTCTCCGGTCGTGTGATCAGGCGCCGCCTTCCTGGGCCCAGCTCACCGAGGACCTGATCCGCTGGAACGACCGGAAGGCACGTATCGCCTACCAGTGGTCGGTCGAGTTTCACACTCCGGTCACGCGGAGTCGGGCAGCACAGACCAAACAGACGACCCGAAAGGACGCGACCACGTGACCGAGGCCCGACGAAGCCAGTTCCTTTCCCTGCACCTGCTGGAGACACTCGTCGCGGTACTGCCGGTAAGGGATGAAAACGGACAACCCAAAAGCCTCGTGTACGGCGGGGCTGAGCGGCACATGATCACCAGCCAAGCGCGCAGGCGCGCCGAGCGGGTCCACGCACGCATCCGCGCCAACGCCGGTCTCGGCGCTCTCGCCCACCGGAGCATGGGTATCAGGACGCGGGAGTGGGCGCTCCTCGCCGGTCAGGCACTGGAGTCCGAGCACGGCTGGGCCAAGGACGAAGCGCTCGTCACTGCGCGGGCGATCATCGAGGCCAGCGGTCTGAAGTTCGGCGACCCGAAGAAGAAGACCGTGGCCAACCTGACGAAGGTCCTGATCTTCGCGCCCGAGGACACGGGCGTGAGAATTGCCGCTCACATCGCCGAACACGCCGACGACCTCAGGGAATGGCGAGAGACTTACCTTCAGGCCCAAGCCCAGGCGGAGGCGGCGAAGAAGTCCCGACGCGGAGCCAAGCCGAAGGAAGACGCACTGCCGCCGGAGGAGCAGGGCCCGACGGAAGCCGCCGCTACGACGCTCCCGCCGCTGCCCAAAGCCACCCGCGACGCCGTCCTCCTCGCGATCGCCCCGCGCGACGCGGTCGACATCGCTCTCTACGGACGTTTCCTCGCCGAGATCGCCGACTCGCCGAACGTCGACGGGGCTGTACAGAGCAGCCACGCCTTCACCGTTCACGAGGCGGAGCAGATCGACGACTTCTACGCGGCGGCCGACGACGCGAAGCTCGACCGCAAGCGGAACGCCCTCAACTTCCTTGACGCCGCGGACGATGCCGGCGCAGGCATGACTGGATACCAGTCCCTCATCTCCGGAACCTTTTACCGGCACGCGGTCCTCGACCGCATCCAACTCCGCACCAACCTGCGAGCGGCCGGAATGCCGGAGAGCGAGGCGGAGGAAGCCGCCGCGGACGCGGAGAAGGAATTCGTCAACGCCTTCGTGGAAGCATTCCCTGAGGCCAAGAAGAACTCCACCGCTTCCACGGGCTCACTGCCCGCCCTGGTCCTGGCCTTCGAAGGCGAACGCCCCTACAACTACGCGGCCGCCTTCCAACTCCCCGTCGACGAGGCACCCGTGAACGCCGGTGGTGAAGGTCCGGCGGGTCCGGCGGCCGTCCGCAGGCTCCTGCGCCACCACGCCTTCGTCAGCAAGCGCCGGGAGGATCTCCGTACGGCACGAGTCCTCACCTACGACCCTCAGGTCGACGAGGTCCTGAGGGAGCCGCAACTGTCCCTGTCCGCTGAGGTGGTGGAGAAGATCGAGGACCTCACGCCATGACCGAGACGCACGTCCTGCTCATCCGGCTGGCCGGGCCCGTGCAGTCCTGGGGGGTGGCCAGCCGGTTCGCGCGTCGCGACACCCACCCCCGTCCCACCAAGTCAGGTGTGATCGGCCTGTGTGCGGCGGCGCTCGGCCTCGATCGTGACACGCCACTGGGCGAGCTTGCGGCGACGCTGTTCGGCGTCCGCGCGGACCATCCCGGAGTTCCGCTGCGCGATTTCCACACCGTGGGCGGCGGAAAGTATCCGGTCCGGCCGCGCGACCTCGCCACCGACCACCGCCGGGCGGCAGCGATGGAAGCTGCCATGGGCGCGGTGGAGGACATACGTTCCGACTCCGGCCATTCGACGGTTGAGCCCTTCGGGCGTCAGGCGTTGGAGAGCTGGTACGGGGCTCCCAAGAGGATTGCGGCCGATCCGGTTTCGGGAACCCTGGTGTCGGCGGAGGTTCGCCGCCATCCCATGGTCACCGAACGCTGGTATCTCGCCGACGCCACCTTCCTCGTCGGACTCCAGCACGCCGACCGCACGCTCCTTGAAGGAGTTGCCCACGCTCTGGAGCACCCCAAGCGCCTGCTCTGGCTCGGCCGCAAATCCTGCCCGCCGACTGGGCAGTTGGCTCTTGGCGTCGTATCGGGAGTCTTGAAGGACGTGTTCGAGACGAGGTCCCTTCTCCCCGCCGCCGGCGCGCCGTCCACTCCGTCGGCAGGCACCCGCACCTGGGCCTGGATCGAGAGCCCACAGCCGCTCCCCGGCGTCGGACCCGTCCAGGACCAGCCGGTACGGTTCGACGCGGACGGCCCCGAGCACGGCCTCCGATGGGAGACCCGTCACCGCATCACCATCGCCCCGCACGCCAGCGAATGGGACATCATCCCGTGACCACCACAACCCCCGGCGTCGGTCCCGGAGCGAGGTTCGTCACCACGCACACCTTGCTCACCCTGGACGCGCGGCACCCCTTCGTCACCAAATCCCTGCTCGACGCCCAGGACATGCATCGGACCGTCATGAGCGGCTTCCGGGGCTGGGTCGAAGAGGGCAGCAGCGACGCCCGCTCCCAGATGGGTGTCCTGTCGACGTGGACTGTCGACCTCCGGAAAGCACAGCTCTCCCTGGTCGTGCAGTCCGGCGTTCCCGGTGACTGGAGCCCCATTCCCCGAGCCGCACTTGCCGAGAAACCGCACACACTCACCATCGACCGCACCTTCCGCGTCGGCGAAGAACTCGCCTTCCGCACGGTCGTCAACCCCGTCCACAGCCGGCCCCAGCCCGACAGTTCGCCGTCTGCGAAGGTCCGCGGCACCCGTGTCGCCCACAACCGCCCTGACCACATCAAGACCTGGTTCACCCGCCGCCTCCAACCCCTCGGCGAGCCGGCCGTTGCCCCCGACGGAGTGACCCGCATCGGCGCCGACGTCGACACCGAGCGCCTGGGCCTCCGTGTCCTCCCGAAAATCTCCAGCACCACCGCGCACAAGGGCCTGCGCATCGCCCGCGCCGAAATCAAGGGAACTCTCACCATCACGGATTCCGAGGTGTTCGTCGCAGCCCTCACGCGCGGTATCGGCCACGCCCGCGCCTACAGTTGCGGGCTGATCCTGGTGCGATGAAGGGCCGCCACGGAAGGGACGAACCAGGCCATGGCGGTGCTGGGCGAGAGCGGCGCCGTAGTGGTCTGGGCCGGCGAGAACGGCGTACGGTTCTACGCCGGCGGCCGGGCATTGACCCGTTCTTCCGCGCTGGTCGAAGCCCAGGCGGTGGCCTGGGCGAACCAGCGCACCCGGCTGGATGTCGCGCGGGCCATGTACCGGCTGCGCTTTCCCGACGAGGACCCGGCCGGCTGCACGCGGCGCCAACTGCTGGGCCGGGAGGGCGACCGCGTCAAGCGCTGCTACGCGCGGGAGTCGGCTCGTACGGGGGTCCCGTGGCGCGGACGACGCTTTACCCCAGGCGACTTCGGCAGCGGTGACGCACCCAACCAGGCGGTCACCGCTGCCGCTCAGTGCATGTACGGCATTGCCCAGACCGTGGTGGCCGCGTTGGGGTGTAGCCCGGGGCTCGGTTTCGTGCACTCGGGCCACGAGCTGTCCTTCGTCCTCGACGTGGCCGACTTCTACAAGACCGACATTGGCATCCCGCTCGCCTTCGAGGTCGCCGCGGAGGGCCCCGAGGACATCGGCCCTCGTACTCGGCGGGCGTTGCGCGACCGGATCAACAGCACCGGGCTGCTCGACCGGTGCGTGCGCGACATCCAGACCCTGCTCGCCCCGGCAGGCGTCGGCACGCGCGGCGACGGTGATCATGTGCCCCTGCTGTCCGACCGCGGCGCCGAGGTGGCGGCCGGCCGCAACTACGGTGACGCCGAAGGTGGTCAGGACGCCACCTCGGATGAGGACGCCATCTCGGCTCAGGACAGCAGCACGCAGGACGCCTTGGCGCGGGACGGTGTGATCTGGTGACGGTCGTTGTCCTCACACACTGCCCCCTCGGGCTGAGAGGCTTCCTCACCCGCTGGCTCCTGGAGATCTCCCCGGGCGTCTTCCTGGGCAACCCCTCCGCCCGCATACGCGACGCGCTGTGGGACGAGGTCCGCCAGTACGCCGGCAACGGCCGTGCGCTGCTCGCCTACGCGGACAACTCCGAGCAGAGATACTCCTTCAAGACCCACGACCACAAATGGCACCCGGTCGACCACGAGGGCCTGACTCTCATCTTCCGTCCGGCCGATCGCCCCTCGGGCCGCCGTGCCCCGGAGCACTCCTCCCCGGCCGTCGGCTGGAGCAAGGCGTCCAAGCGCCGCCGCTTCGGGAACCGGGCGCCGTAGTCCGCGGCCTGCGGGGACGGCCATCGGCCGGCGCTCCGCGTGCCGTACCGACCGGGGTACTGCGGACCCGGAATCTGCGCGCCGCCCCTCCGACAGGGGCGCCCCTTCCGCCCGAGGGGTCGCAACCCAACGAGATTGTCCAACTGCTGCAAGAACCATGCGACTGGAACTTCCCCCACCAACCTGACGATCAGTACGCCCCGAACTGCCGCCCCTGCGTGCGGGATATCGTCTCGATCGCAGCGCAGCGGCGGGCGTGAGCAGCAGCCGGGAGTCACATCCAGCGCGGAGTCCCGATGGGGCACCAGGAATGCCGCAGGGCGTCCGCGTAGCCTGTCACGTGGACAACTGGGTCCGCTTGGTCCCTTTTCTCCCGTACGTCCTTTTCTCTCATCCTTGCTGAAACAAGCGCCGCCCCTTGATAAAACCGCAGCTCACAGAGACCGCTCCCCGCGCCCGCGGGGATGGACCCGCGGACGTGGCGGGTGTGCCCAACACGATGCGCCGCTCCCCGCGCCCGCGGGGATGGACCCTTGCAGATCGCCGTCACCACGTCGCGGTCGAGCCGCTCCCCGCGCCCGCGGGGATGGACCCGAGGACGTTGCCAAGTCCCTGCCCAGGATTGCCCGCTCCCCGCGCCCGCGGGGATGGACCCTCGGGTGGGGACTGACGTGCTCGGTCCCGTCCCCGCTCCCCGCGCCCGCGGGGATGGACCCTTGCTCAACGTGATCAACGCCCGTCTACTCCACCGCTCCCCGCGCCCGCGGGGATGGACCCTACACAGCAGATCAGGGGAAACCACGGCTGATCCGCTCCCCGCGCCCGCGGGGATGGACCCGCGTCTGGGAGACCACGTACATCCCGGGCCTACCGCTCCCCGCGCCCGCGGGGATGGACCCCTATGACACGGAGTTGATCTTGATCAGAACGGCCGCTCCCCGCGCCCGCGGGGATGGACCCAGGTGGTGGTCGCTGACGTCGAACGGGGCGTACCGCTCCCCGCGCCCGCGGGGATGGACCCGCGGTGAACCGTTGGTCGGTCACCGGGTCGCCCTGCTCCCCGCACCCGCGGGGATGGACCCATGTCCATCAGCACGCGCATGTCTACGACCTGCTGCTCCCCGCGCCCGCGGGGATGGACCCGCGGCTGCGATCAACCCACCATCGGCCTCGACCTGCTCCCCGCACCCGCGGGGATGGACCCCCGCCTGGCTGACCCAACTTCAAGACGCCATGCTGCTCCCCGCGCCCGCGGGGATGGACCCAAGCCGGCGGCCCGGCTGACCAGTTCGACGCCCTGCTCCCCGCACCCGCGGGGATGGACCCGCCACGCTACGACGAACCGGGCGAGGGTCTCTGCTCCCCGCACCCGCGGGGATGGACTCAGGACGTGGAGCGTGGGCTGCACGGGTTGGTGTAATGCCACGCCCGCCAATCTGATGAAGATCGCCGACGCTCTGCATTGCCCGGTCGCGGTCCTGGAACGCAAGCGTGGGTTCAACGCGGCCGACGTCCGTGGTTGACGTCGCTCACGCTGGCGGGGTCCCGATTGGGCGGGTGTGCCGCCGGTTGCTCGGTGGGTGCAGGCCGAGTCCGGAGGGTGCCAGCGGTGCTGCGGGACATCGCGGCTCGGGCCAGCGGGCTCGGTGCGGAGCGTTGGGCCAGGCGGTGGAGGCGCCAGGTGAGGACTTGGGCGGGTGAGCGGCCGTCGGTGAGGGCGCGTTGGTCGGCGGCCAGTTGAAGGAGCCGGCTGGGGTCGTGGCCGGCGGTTTCGGCGTCGGTGAGGGTGGTGGCCAGGCAGGGTCGGACAGGATCTGTTCGGCGTGGGTGGGGATGGTCTGATGCGCTGGGCGTGGCGATCCGCAGCCGGCTGTGCAGGGGCGCGGTGGGTGAGGGCAGCCAGTGGTGTAGCGGCGGCGACGCTTCGGTGGGCGGCGCCGGCGGCCGCGGCACTGCTGGCGTCGGCGGTCGTGGTAGCGGGCGGAGTGCCAGCGCTGGATGGTGATCACGGCGAGGATCGCGGCGTCCAAGGACATCGCGAGGCCGGTGCCGTCGCTGGTGGCGGGCTGGCGGGCGATGGCGCGGATGGCTCCTCGCAGGGCGCGGGCGTGGTGGTGGTCGGTCTGGATGCGGGAGCGGCTGGCACGTTCGAAAACGAGGGCGGCTTCGCGGAATTGGGGTCGCAGGCTGGCGGGGACCTGGAGGGGCAAGGCGTCGAGGGCTTCGGCGAAGGCAGCGATGTGGGCTTGGGAGGTGGCGTCGTCGGTGCCGTCCAGCTGGTGGGGGATACGTTCCGCGGCGGTGATCGCCTGGGTCCACGGGTCGATTCGGCGGATGCCAGGGCTGATGGCGGTGATGGGTGAGGTGGTGGTGAGGCGGTCGAGGATCTGGAGGCAGGACAACTCGGGGGCGAGGGGTGGAGCCGGAGAACCACACGGGCTCGCCCGCCGCGTTGGCGCGCTTTCGGAGGGCACAGGTCGATTCAGGGGCGAGGCTGCTGGTACTGCTTCTCGCCGCACATCATCTGAACGTGAACGGCCAGGCGGGGAAGCCAAGGCCGACTGTCAGCATGGCCGCATAGGATCACCGCTTCCTTGAAGTCGATGCGTTGACAGGAGGGCATGGTGAGCTTTGACCTCGCAGTGTGGAGCGAGGAACTCCGCCCATCCCGTGCTGCGGCAGAGCAGACGCTTCGGCGACTGTGCGCGGGTGAGGCTGAGGTCGTCATGCCGGTCGAGGCGGTGCGGGGTTTCCACGCCGCACTGGTAGCCGAGTTCCCGGAGGCCGATGGCATCACGGACGAGGCGTCGCCGTGGTCGGCGGGTCTGGATGTCGGTGACGGCTTCGTTCTGATGCCGGTCCAATGGAGCCGGGCGGCAGAGGTGGCCACCCGGGTTGTCGAACTGGCCGGGGAGCATGGGCTGGTCTGCTTCGACCCGCAGGCCGGCGTTGTGCACGTCCCCCCTTCTCTCCGGGCCGCAGGAGCGTTGGAACTGCAATCATGTGTCGGCCTGCCGGTCAGCGACCCGGACCCGGAGACCGTCGCGCGGGCTGTGCGCAGGTTGTCGGCGGAGAACTGGTTCGTGATCCTTGAAGACCCGGCAGGACGATATGTACAGGTCGGAATAGGTGCTCATGCGGGAGTCGCTGCGGGGGGCCACGCGGTCGAGTTCCGGGATGACTCGTCCGGACGGCACTATCGCTGCGTGCTCCAGGAGCGTGAGCGGGCTGTGAGCGTTTTCGCGGCCTTCACGCGCGATTCGGCGACCCGACCGGATGGGATTGCGTGGGAGGAGCTGACGTTGTGAGCGTTGTCGGAAGCGGTACCAGCCCGCTATGGCACGCCAATGGCACGCGGCCCCGTAATTGGTCTGGGCAACGACAAAGCCCCAACTCGGTGAGTTGGGGCTTCTTTGTGGAGCGGATGACGGGATTTGAACCCGCGCTCTGAGCTTGGGAATCACTGGGGCCTTGCCGGCGTCTGTGCTGGTCTGGTAGCTCGGTGACCGTCGGGTGCTTCATGACCGCGGGGTGGTGTGTGACTGCGGGTGCCCGCGGCATACCGCTGGAAATGGTGCAGCGGTGGTGCGGTGTGACGCTCGCGCCCTTGCGGTCGTGGAGCCGCTGCGTCGAACCCACGCGTTTACTCGCTTTGCGAGGTGGCCGGGAGCGGTGGGCCATCGCACGACCTACTCTGTGCGGTAGGGAGTTGCCGGTCGCCCCCGCCCGTTCGGTGCCCCAAATGTCGCTTTCTCTGCAGTTGGTTCAGGGCAGGTCCACCCTCCCGAAAACCCGCAGGTCAGTAAGTCTGCTCCCCGCACCCGCGTGGATGGACCCATATTCTGCGGCACGTCGCGCGGACGCTGCGTCTGCTCCCCGCACCCGCGTGGATGGACCCATCATGGGCATCGGCGACGGCAAGTACGTCAACTGCTCCCCGCACCCGCGTGGATGGACCCGTGCCGGCTACGCCAAGAGCAAGGCCAGTGAACTGCTCCCCGCACCCGCGTGGATGGACCCTGCGCGAAGTAGTCCGCGGGCCCGTTGCCGTGCTGCTCCCCGCACCCGCGGGGATGGACCCACCCGGGCCTCGCTGTTCAGGTGCTGCTCGGTCTGCTCCCCGCACCCGCGGGGATGGACCCGAAGTCGCCTTCGAGCACGGCGCGGTGGAACTGCGGATCAGCCGCGCCGCACCCGAACTCACCACGGCGCCGAAGGGCGGTGGGCGACCCGAAGTCGCGGGCCGGGAAGCGCGTCGTGGTGCTGCCGGGGTTCCTCGCCGTGGACGTACGGCGGCACCTGGAGTGGTTCGCGGCGAAGGAGCCGGATGGGTTGCTGTTCGTCGGCGAGCGCGGTGCGCCGTTCCGACGCTCGACGTTCGGTCGTAGGTGGCGCAGGGCTCGTGCCGCCGCTGGCTTGCCGCCGAGTTTCGCTTCTACGACCTGCGGCACACCGGCAACACCCTCGCAGCCGACACCGGCGCCAAATTCAAGGACCTCATGGTCCGCGCCGGCCAGTCCTCACAGAAGGCCCAACTCATCTACCAGCACTCGACGCTGGAGCATCAGCGACGGCTGGCCGAGGGCATCGATGCTCATGTCCGTGACCGACGCGCTGGCGGCAAGCAGTCCGGAGGGGATGCCCGGCAAGCGTGATTGGGTGCGTGCCGCACGGCGGTCGTAGCAGGTTCTCCTGCCGAGGTCGCCGTGTTGGCGTGAACCTGGCCGTGCCGATTCGCAGTCCGGCACGATCGGCCGCATGACGTATGTGGTGACGGTGGACGCGGAGGTCCCCGAAGGCGCCCCCGAACTGGACGCGCTACAGCGCGAGGGCGTGATCAACCTGTTGGGCAAATACCTGGACCAGCTCGACGCGATCGAAGGACCGGAAGATCTGGAGGTCGACGTCCTCGACCGCGTGATCGCGGTCCTTCCCGGTGGTGCGATCGTGAAGGTGTTCGTGGACGCGTCCACGCTGGAAATCGCTGAGGAAGCCGTCCATGCAGTGATGACGGACATCCTTGAGCGCACCGAACTGCTCGCGGAGTGGACCATCGCTCGGTGCGAGGTCGAGCTGCATGAAGGTATTGCACAGCAGGGCCTCGACGCAGCGGACGGGCCGGACGCACCGCCCTCCGACCCTGCCGAGCGGGCGCGTCGGCATCGCGAGGCACTGACCGGGCCGGAGTCGGGGAAGCTCGACGAGGCGGAAGTGAAAGCGATGCGCAGCAAGCTGCGCGCCATGGGCACTCAACTGCATGCCTTCCCTCTCGACTCCTTCGGATTCACCGAGGACAAGGAAGACGAGGACGAGGAGGGCTATGGGCCGCTCGTTACCCAGGAGGCAGCCGAGATCGCGGCCGGCACCCTCGTCTACGGCATTCACCTCCTCGTGGACGAGCTGTTCGCCGATCTCGGCCGGCTGGAGAACGACGGGCCGAACGTCGCCGAGAGCGACGAGGTGTTCATGGTCCTCGACGGTCTGCCCGAGCGGTACGTCCTCAAGTACGACGTGCTGTTCGTACGCCGACTGGTCACCACGGCCGTCTGCATGACCGCCCGCCTTACACAGCCGAATTTCGGACCGTTGACCTGTGTCGCCGAGGAGTTGCTCATGCGCCTCCTCCTGACCGAAGCCGAGGTGACAGCCGACCTGTACGGACTCCTCGACGACGACGTACGCCGAGCCCTCGAAATCCTCGCCGATGAGGTCTACGAGGACATGGACCACGAATGGCTTTACCAGCCTGCCGCGGACGGAATCGACGAAGACCCTGCTTTCGCCCACATGGGAATCGCTCCCATGGGCATCAACGACTGGTTCAAGCCCTTCAACGAGGGACGCTTCGTCCACGTCTACGCGGCGGACGACGACAGCGAGGCCGCCACTGAACCGGGGACGGAGGAGTGAGTGTCGGCACCGTTGTGGCACAGCAATGGCACGCGGAACCGTAATTGGTCTGGGCAACGGCAAAGCCCCAACTCGGTGAGCTGGGGCTTTTATATGGAGCGGATGACGGGAATCGAACCCGCGCTCTGAGCTTGGGAAGCTCATGTTCTACCATTAAACTACATCCGCGAGGTGAGCGGCTTTGGGAAGACGCTGCGAGGCTACTGTACCCCATGGTGGGAGGCGGACGGGGCGGGGTCGGGGGGTGTGGGAGGGGTAGGTTGGGGGTCGGTGTGGTGGAGCCGGGTGGGGCGGGGGAATCCCCTAATGTGTGGGTTTGTCGGCCACGCGGAGTTGGGGAAGGGGCTACATGGAGCGCACGGTTGTTCGGTGTGCGGAGGGACATGTGTTCAGTACGGCGTCGTTTCCGATGCAGCATCTCGGAGCCGAGCGGTTGGGGCCTGGGCGGCTGTTGAGGTGTCCGAAGTGCGCGCGGCTGCGGCATGCGGTGCCGGTGGACGAGCTGCACGGGAGCACGGGGAAGTGAGCGGGAAGTAGGGCCACGCGTCCCGGTGCGCCCCGTCGCTCGGTGCCGCGAGGCGCCATGGCGGTGCCGTGAGGGCCCCGCGGGGTGCGGGGTGCGGGGCGCCGGGACGCGTGATCGGGTTCGGCTAGTCTCGGGGGGTGCTTCTCTCAGACAAGGACATCCGGGCCGAGATCGACAACGGGCGGGTGCGGGTGGACCCGTTCGACGCGGCGATGGTGCAGCCGTCGAGTATCGACGTGCGGTTGGACCGGTTCTTCCGGGTGTTCGAGAACCACCGCTACCCGCACATCGACCCCGCGGTGGAACAGCCCGACCTGACCCGGCTGGTGGAGCCGGAGGGCGACGACGCGTTCATCCTGCACCCGGGGGAGTTCGTGCTCGCCTCGACGTACGAGGTGATCTCGCTCCCCGACGACATCGCGTCGCGGCTGGAGGGGAAGTCGAGCCTCGGGCGGCTGGGGCTGCTCACGCACTCGACGGCCGGCTTCATCGACCCCGGGTTCTCCGGCCACGTGACGCTCGAACTGTCGAACATGGCGACGCTGCCGATCAAGTTGTGGCCCGGGATGAAGATCGGGCAGCTCTGCCTGTTCCGGCTGTCGTCCCCCGCGGAGTTCCCGTACGGGTCCGCCCGCTACGGTTCGCGCTACCAGGGCCAGCGCGGCCCCACGCCCTCCCGCTCGTTCCTCAACTTCCACCGCACGCAGGTCTAGCCCACGCCTCGAAGGCCCTCAGGGGTGCATCCGCGCACCCTTCAGCACCTTGTCCACCGCGTTCTTCGGCCCGTACACCGCCAGCCCCACCAGATCGAGCCCGTCCCGCGGCACCGCGCGGACCGCGGCCCGGTTGTCGTGGTCGTTGCCGGTGCTGAAGAGGTCCGCGGTGAAGACCGACCGCGGCAGCGCGCGGGACAGCGCCCGGGCGTGCGCGGTGGTCAAGGTCTGCTTGTCGCCCTCGAAGACCAGGACCGGCTGCCGGAACATCGGCAGGTACGGCGTGCCGTCGGCGTCCTCGTACGGCTCGCCGACCACCTCGGGCACCTGCGAGCCGAGCCCGCTGACGAGGAAGGCGGTCGTGTTCAGCCGCTGCCAGGTCTCCAGGTCGTCCCGCAGGAGTACGGCGATCTTCGTGTCGAAGCGGAACGGTTCGGGTGCGATGTCGTTCTCGGTGCTCATGCACCCAGCCTCACGCCCGGCCGGCCCCGGATCTTGTACGTTCCTGACCGATCCCGCGGATCGGCGCCGACCCGGCCGCGCCCCTCGGCCCGCACCGGCCCACCCCTCCCCGCGCACCGTCCGCGCCCCCCCGGCCCACCCCTCAGATCAGCGGCAGCTTGAACAACATCAGCAGCGCCACCAGCTGGATCGACGACGCCCCGAGCGCCTTGAGCCACGGCAGATCATGCGACTTCGCCACCATCGACGTCAGCAGCGCCCCGCACGCGATCCACGTCGCCCAACCGAGCAGCTGCACGAACCCGTTGCCGCCGCCGAGGAACAGCGCGAAGAGCAGGCGCGGTGCGTCCGTGAGCGAACTCACCAGCATCGCCAGGCCGATGGTGGGCGCCCAGGCGCCGTCCCCGCCGAGCTGGCGGGCGAGCGTGTTGGTGACGGCGCCGAGCGTCAGCCCGCACAGCACGACCATGACCGCGGTGGTCAGCACCCACGGCACGCTGGCGGTCAGCGTGGAGTTGAGCACGTCGCTGCGGGCCGCGTCGAAGCCGAAGACGGCGAGCAGCCCGTAGATGAAGGTCACGATGAGGGCCGGGCCCCACACCGTGTGGTCGCGCATCTGCCAGAACGTACGGCCCGGCCGCAGCACGATCCCGCTCAGCAGTTCCTTCCAGTGCAGCCGCGGGGCGACCGGCGGCGCGCTCGCCTGGCCGGCCCGGTACGTGGCCACGTTGTCATCGCCGTAGGGCGCGCCGCCGTAACCGCCGTCGTACCCGCTGCCGTAGGAACCGCGGTCGTAGGACCCGCCGTCGTAGGAACCGCGGTCGTACGACCCGCCGTCGTACGCCTGCTCCGCGTACGGGTCGGCGTACCGCGCGTCGTTGCCCACGGTGAACGCGCGGGTGCTGCCGGGGGAGTCGTCGTACGAGGGGGCCGGGGCGCCGCGGTGGTCGTAGTAACCGGGCTGGTCGGGCCCGCCGTGCGGCGCACCCGCGCCGGGCGCGCCGTCGGGGTAGCCGCCTCCGCCGCCCCCGCCGTATCCCCCGCCGTACGCCCGCGGGTGCCCCTGCGGCTGCTGCGGCGCCGCGCCGGGCCCGGGCGGCCGGTACCGCGCCGACCGCGCCCCGCCCCGCTGCCCGCCCTCGCCCCGTCGTCCCTTGAAACCTGCCACGCCTTCGAACGTACCCGCTACTTCCGGATGCGGGGACGGCCCTCTGTGCGCGGGCGGCCCATTGCTGCCAACCTGTGACACGCCCGGTAGCCTGCCGGGCGGCAACGGGTGACGGGCTGGACCGGGTGTGGGGAAGTCGACGATGAAGAAGAACGCCGCTGGGATCATCGGAGCGGAAGCCGCGGACAAGGGCGCGCGGACCAGGGCCGTTCGGGTGATGCGCACCCCTCCCACCCCCTTCCCCGCCCGCCGCAGGGCCGCCCTGGTCGCCACCGCCGTTCTCGCCCTCGCGCTGCCGCTGGCCGCCTGCTCCACCGGCACGGACCCCGGCTACGGCTCCCACCTCCCGGACTCCCGTACGAGCGCGCCCGCGACCCCTTCGGCACCGACGGCGACCGGCACCGGCGCCCCCGCCGACGCCGGGCACGCGATCCCGGCCCGCCTGGAGGCGGACGGCACCACCATCACCGTCGGTGACCCCTCCGCGGCGCACACCCTCACCGTCTTCGAGGACCCGCGCTGCCCGATCTGCGAGCAGTTCGAGCAGGCGAACGCGGCCCAGGTCCAGGCGCTGGAGGTGGCGGGCAAGATCCGCGTGCAGTACACGTTCGCGTCGTTCCTCGACCAGCGCGGCGGGGGCGGCTCGAAGCGGACGGTGAACGCGCTGCGCGCGGCGTTGGACGCGTCGGCGGACGGCAGCGGCTTCGCGGCGCTGCACACGCTGGTCTACCAGTACCAGCCCGACGAGCAGACCGACGGCTTCACCGTGGACTACCTGCTCCAACTCGCCGGCCGGGTGCCGGGGTTGCGCAGCACCACCTTCGACGCGGCGGTGCGCGACCAGAAGTACGCGAGCTTCGTCAGCGCCTCGGAGAACGCGTTCGACAAGAGCGGGGCGGCCGGCACCCCGATGGTGAAGATCGACGGCGACAAGGTGTCGGACGACAGCGGGATCTTCAAGACGGCGGACTTCAAGAAGATGCTGGCCGACCACGGGGTGTCCTGAGGGACTACCACCCGGCGGCCGGCTACTGCACGCCGCACGCCGCGCGCCGGCCACTGCACGCCGGCCGCCGGCCGCTGGTGACGTCCGGGGCCCGGTGACGTCCGGGCCCCGCACCGTCCGTGCGGCTCAGCCCGTCGTGGTCGCCTCCGCCGGCACCGCGGCCGGCGTCCGCACCGAGTCGAGCAGCAACTGCGCGACATCCACGACCTGCAGCGACTCCTTCGCCTTGCCGTCGTTCTTCTTCCCGTTGACCGAGTCCGTGAGCATCACCAGGCAGAACGGGCAGGCGGTGGAGACGATGTCCGGGTTCAGGGACAGCGCCTCGTCGACGCGCTCGTTGTTGATGCGCTTGCCGATCCGCTCCTCCATCCACATCCGCGCGCCGCCCGCGCCGCAGCAGAAGCCGCGCTCCTTGTGGCGGTGCATCTCCTCGTTGCGCAGCCCGGGCACCTTGGCGATGATCTCGCGCGGCGGTGTGTAGACCTTGTTGTGCCGGCCGAGGTAGCAGGGGTCGTGGTAGGTGATCAGGCCCTCGACGGGCGTGACCGGGACCAGCTTCCCGTCGTCCACCAGGTGCTGGAGCAACTGGGTGTGGTGGATGACCTCGTACTCGCCGCCGAGCTGCGGGTACTCGTTGGCGATGGTGTTGAAGCAGTGCGGGCAGGTGGCGACGATCTTCTTCGAGGCGCGCGGCTTGCGGGAGGTGGGGACCACCTTGCCGTCGTCGTCGAGCTCCTCGCCGAACGCCATGTTGAGCATGGCGACGTTCTCCTGGCCGAGCTGCTGGAAGAGGAACTCGTTGCCCAGGCGGCGGGCCGAGTCGCCGGTGCAGTTCTCGTCGCCGCCCATGATGGCGAACTTCACGCCCGCGATGTGCAGCAGCTCGGCGAACGCCTTGGTGGTCTTCTTGGCGCGGTCCTCCAGCGAGCCCGCGCAGCCGACCCAGTACAGGTACTCGACCTCGGTCAGGTCCTCGACGTCCTCGCCGACGACCGGCACCTCGAAGTCGACCTCCTTGACCCAGGCGAGCCGCTGCTTCTTCGGCAGGCCCCAGGGGTTGCCCTTCTTCTCCAGGTTCTTCAGCATCGTGCCGGCCTCGCTGGGGAAGGCCGACTCGATCATCACCTGGTAGCGGCGCATGTCCACGATGTGGTCGACGTGCTCGATGTCGACCGGGCACTGCTCGACGCAGGCGCCGCAGGTGGTGCAGGACCACAGCACGTCGGGGTCGATGACCCCGTTCTCCTCCAGGGTGCCGATCAGCGGGCGTTCGGCTTCGGCGAGGGCGGCGGCCGGCACCCCGGCGAGCTGCTCCTCGGTCGCCTTCTCCTCGCCCTCCGCGGACTTGCCGCCGCCTGCCAGCAGGTAGGGCGCCTTGGCGTGGGCGTGGTCGCGCAGGCTCATGATCAGCAGCTTCGGCGACAGCGGCTTGCCGGTGTTCCAGGCCGGGCACTGCGACTGGCAGCGGCCGCACTCGGTGCAGGTGGAGAAGTCGAGGATGCCCTTCCAGGAGAACTGCTCGACCTGGGAGACGCCGAACACGTCGTCCTCGCCCGGGTCCTCGAAGTCGATCGGCACGCCGCCGCTGGTCATCGGCTGGAGCGCGCCCAGGGCCACCGGGCCGTCGGCGTTGCGCTTGAACCAGATGTTGAAGAAGGCGAGGAAGCGGTGCCAGGCCACGCCCATCGAGGTGTTCAGGCCCAGGGTGATCGCCCAGATCATGGTGACGCCGAGCTTGATCATCGCGACCAGGTACACGGTGTTCTGCAGGGTGTGGGTGCTCAGCCCGCGCAGGCCCGCCACCAGGGGGTACGACACCCAGTACGCGGCTTCGTAGTGGTCGACGCCGTGCAGGGCGCCCTCCAGGCCGCGCAGCATCAGGATGGCCAGGCCGATGACGAGCACCACGTACTCGACGAAGTACGCCTGCCATGCGGTCGATCCGGCGAAGCGCGACTTGCGTCCGGCGCGGGAGGGCAGGTTCATCAGCCGGACCGCGATGAGCACCAGGATGCCCAGGGTGGTGAAGAGCGTGATGAACTCGATGTACACCTCGTACGGCAGCCAGGTGCCGATCACCGGGAGAATCCAGTCGGCCTTGAAGAGCTGTCCGTAGGCGTTGAGGATGGTCAGGCCCAAGGTGAGGAAGCCGACCGCCACGAACCAGTGGGCGACGCCGATCGGGCCCCACTTGTTCATCCGGGTGTGGCCGACGAACTCCTTGGCCAGCGTCTTCGTGCGCGCGACCGGGTCGTTGGTGCGGCTGCCCGCGGGGACGGGCGTCCCGAGCTTGACGAACCGGTAGATCTGCGCGACGGCGAGGCCGATCAGGGCGACGCCGACCGCCGTGAGGACCAGCGACACGATGATCGCGGCGAGCTGCATGAGGGCTCCTCGGGCCTGCTGCGAGCAAAAACGTACTAAGCGGTAACTTACTCCGGTCTCGGCTGAGGTTACCCGGGAATTCCGGGCCCATAAAGCCGCCCTGCTGGTGATCTGCGTCGCGACGGGGGTACCCGCGGGGCGGAGCGGGGGCGCCCGCTGGGTGGGGGTGGGGGTGCTCGCGGAGCGGAGCGGGGGTGTCCGCGGGGCGGATCTGCCGCCGATCGGGTGAATTGCGGCGGTTCAGGCGTGGCCGGGGAACTACGCAGGGTGCCCATCCGTGAGACAGGTGAGGGGCGGCGCCGGTGGTCGGGTGGGCGTCGCTCGGGTAGTGCGTCAGACACGCGCCGTTAAGTTGAGTCGCCTCGACTCATGTCAATTGACAGCGGGCTCGTTGTCGTGCACTGTTGAGCCAGTTGCACTCAAGTCAGTTGTTGGAGGATTAACCATGGCACGTGCGGTCGGCATCGACCTGGGCACGACTAACTCCGTCGTCAGCGTTCTCGAAGGCGGCGAGCCCACCGTCATCACCAACGCAGAGGGCGCCAGGACCACGCCGTCCGTCGTCGCCTTCGCCAAGAACGGCGAGGTGCTCGTCGGCGAGGTGGCCAAGCGCCAGGCCGTCACCAACGTGGACAGGACCGTCCGCTCGGTCAAGCGCCACATGGGCACCGACTGGCGGATCAACCTGGACGGCAAGGACTTCAACCCGCAGCAGATGAGCGCCTTCATCCTGCAGAAGCTGAAGCGGGACGCGGAGTCGTACCTGGGCGAGAAGGTCACCGACGCGGTGATCACCGTCCCCGCGTACTTCAACGACTCCGAGCGGCAGGCCACCAAGGAGGCCGGCGAGATCGCCGGTCTGAACGTGCTGCGCATCGTCAACGAGCCGACCGCCGCCGCGCTGGCGTACGGCCTGGACAAGGACGACCAGACGATCCTCGTCTTCGACCTCGGCGGCGGCACCTTCGACGTGTCCCTGCTGGAGATCGGCGACGGCGTGGTGGAGGTCAAGGCCACCAACGGCGACAACCACCTCGGTGGTGACGACTGGGACCAGCGCGTGGTGGACTACCTGGTCAAGCAGTTCCAGTCCGGCCACGGCGTGGACCTGGGCAAGGACAAGATGGCGCTCCAGCGGCTGCGCGAGGCCGCGGAGAAGGCGAAGATCGAGCTGTCCTCGTCGACCGAGACCTCGATCAACCTGCCCTACATCACGGCGTCCGCCGAGGGCCCGCTGCACCTGGACGAGAAGCTGACCCGGGCGCAGTTCCAGCAGCTCACCTCCGACCTGCTGGAGCGCTGCAAGACCCCGTTCCACAACGTGATCAAGGACGCCGGCATCCAGCTGTCCGAGATCGACCACGTGGTCCTGGTCGGCGGCTCGACCCGTATGCCCGCCGTCGCGGAGCTGGTGCGCGAGCTGACCGGTGGCAAGGAGGCCAACAAGGGCGTCAACCCGGACGAGGTCGTCGCCATCGGCGCGTCCCTCCAGGCCGGTGTCCTCAAGGGCGAGGTCAAGGACGTCCTGCTGCTCGACGTCACCCCGCTGTCCCTCGGCATCGAGACCAAGGGCGGCATCATGACCAAGCTGATCGAGCGGAACACCACGATCCCGACCAAGCGTTCGGAGATCTTCACCACCGCCGAGGACAACCAGCCGTCGGTGCAGATCCAGGTCTACCAGGGCGAGCGCGAGATCGCGGCGTACAACAAGAAGCTCGGCATGTTCGAGCTGACCGGTCTGCCGCCGGCCCCGCGCGGGATGCCCCAGATCGAGGTCACCTTCGACATCGACGCCAACGGCATCATGCACGTGGGCGCGAAGGACCTCGGCACCGGCAAGGAGCAGCGGATGACCGTCACGGGTGGCTCCTCGCTGCCCAAGGACGAGGTCGACCGGATGCGCCAGGAGGCCGAGCAGTACGCGGACGAGGACCACAAGCGCCGCGAGGCCGCCGAGACCCGCAACCAGGGTGAGCAGCTCGTCTACCAGACCGAGAAGTTCATCGCGGACAACAAGGACAAGCTTCCCGAGGACGTGAAGTCCGAGGTCGAGACCGCGGTCGCCGACCTCAAGGAGAAGCTGAAGAACGAGTCGTCCGACGACGGCAACACCGCGTCGATCCGCGAGGCCACCGAGAAGGTCGCGGCCACCAGCCAGAAGCTCGGCCAGGCGCTGTACGCCAACGCGCAGGCCGAGGGCGGCGCGGCGACCGCCGGTGCCGGTGCGGGCGCCGGTCCGGCCGACGACTCGGCCCAGGCCGCGGACGACGACGTCGTGGACGCCGAGATCGTCGACGACGAGAACAAGAGGGATGGTGCCGCGTGACGGAGGAGCCGAAGGGCTTCGAGGAGCCCGACGTCCCCTCCGACGCCGCCGACAAGCCGGAGTCCGGCAAGGCGGGCAAGTCCGGCTCGGGCAACGGGACCGCCGGTAAGGCGGGCCCGGTGTCCGGGGCCGGGGACGACGCGACCTCCCAGGAGCTGACGGCCGTCAAGGCGCAGTTGGACCAGGTGCGCACCGCGCTCGGCGAGCGCACCGCCGACCTCCAGCGCCTCCAGGCCGAGTACCAGAACTACCGCCGCCGGGTGGAGCGGGACCGCGTCGCCGTCAAGGAGGTCGCGGTCGCCAACCTGCTGACCGAACTGCTCCCGGTGCTCGACGACATCGGCCGGGCGCGGGAACACGGCGAACTGGTGGGCGGCTTCAAGTCGGTCGCCGAGTCGCTGGAGACGGTCGCCGCCAAGCTGGGCCTGCAGCAGTTCGGCAAGGAGGGCGAGCCCTTCGACCCGCTGGTGCACGAGGCGCTGATGCACAGCTATTCGCCTGATGTCACACAGACGACATGCGTGCAGATCCTCCAGCCGGGGTACCGCATCGGGGAGCGCAACCTGCGGCCGGCCCGGGTCGCGGTCGCCGAGCCCCAGCCGGGCGCCCACGGCAAGGACGAGCAGTCCGAGTCGGACGAGCCGGCCGACCAGGCCGACCGGGCCGACCGGAAGGCGGACGACGACGAGGAGACCGGTGGCCCGTCCAAGGGCTGACGGAGCGGGACGTGACGGAGAGGAGGGACGCCGAGGATGAGCATCAGTAGGGACCTGTTGGAGAAGGACCTGTACAAGGTCCTCGGTGTCCCCAAGGACGCCACCGACGCCGAGATCAAGAAGGCGTACCGCAAGCTGGCCCGGGAGTTCCACCCCGACGCCAACAAGGGCGACGCCAAGGCCGAGGAGCGCTTCAAGGAGATCTCCGAGGCCAACGACGTCCTCTCCGACACCAAGCGGCGCAAGGAGTACGACGAGGGCCGCGCGCTGTTCGGCAACGGCGGCATGCGGCCCGGTCCCGGCGCGGGTGGCAGCGGCGGGTTCAACTTCGACCTGGGCGACCTCTTCGGCGGCGCCCAGGGGCCCGGCGGCACCACCACGACCGGCCAGGGCGGCGGCTTCGGCGGCGGCCTGGGCGACGTGTTCGGCGGGCTGTTCAACCGGGGCGGCGGCACCCGCGTGCAGCCGCGCCGCGGCCAGGACATCGAGTCCGAGGTGACGCTCAGCTTCACCGAGGCCGTCGACGGGGCCACCGTCCCGCTGCGGATGTCCTCGCAGTCGCCCTGCAAGGCGTGCTCCGGCACCGGCGACAGGAACGGCACGCCCCGGGTGTGCCCGACCTGCGTCGGCACCGGGCAGGTCTCCCGTGGCGGCGGTGGCGGCTTCTCGCTCACCGACCCGTGCGTGGACTGCAAGGGCCGCGGTCTGATCGCGGAGAACCCCTGCGAGGTCTGCCACGGCAGCGGCCGGGCGAAGAGCTCGCGCACCATGCAGGTCCGCATCCCCGCCGGGGTCACCGACGGGCAGCGCATCCGGCTGCGCGGCAAGGGCGCCCCCGGCGAGCGCGGCGGACCGGCCGGCGACCTGTACGTGGTCGTGCACGTCGGCCGGCACCCGGTGTTCGGCCGCAAGGACGCCAACCTGACGGTCACGGTCCCGGTGAGCTTCACCGAGGCCGCGCTCGGCGGCGAGATCAAGGTGCCCACCCTCGGCGGGCCGCCGGTCACCTTGAAGCTGCCCGCCGGCACGCCGAACGGCCGGACCCTGCGGGCCCGGGGCAAGGGCGCGGTGCGCAAGGACGGTTCACGCGGCGATCTGCTCGTCACAGTCGAGGTGGCGGTGCCCGCACGGACCGAGGGCAAGGCGCTGGACGCGCTGGAGTCCTACCGTGAGGCGACCGCGGACCTCGACCCGCGGGCGGAGTTGTTCAAGGCCGCAAAGGGAGCGTGAGCGGATGAGCATCGACGGCGGCGGGGTCTCCGGGCCCCGGATGGGACGCGGCCGCAATCCGTACCAGTTGACGGAGGAGTCGCCGGTCTACGTGATCTCCGTGGCGGCCGAGCTGTCCGGGCTGCACCCGCAGACCCTGCGGCAGTACGACCGCCTCGGCCTGGTCTCGCCGGACCGCGCGGCCGGCCGCGGGCGCCGTTACTCGGCCCGCGACATCGAGCAGTTGCGGGAGGTGCAGCGCCTCTCGCAGGACGAGGGCATCAACCTCGCCGGCATCAAGCGGATCATCGAGCTGGAGAACCAGGTCGCCGCGCTCCAGGCCCGGGTCGCCGAACTCTCCGCCGCCGTCGACGGCGCCGCCGCCGTCATCCAGCAGCGCGAGGCCGCGGTGCACGCGTCGTACCGCCGCGACCTGGTGCCGTACCAGGACGTGCAGCACACGAGCGCGCTGGTGGTGTGGCGTCCCAAGCGGGACGGCTAGAGCCTGCCCTGGGAACCTGGGTTGCCGTTGCCGTACCCGCGTCTCTTCGGGGGCGCGGGTGCCGCACGTTGCCGGCCGTAAATGCGGCGACAGCCCCGCGGGTGGCTTGTTAGCTTCGGATGCCATGGACCCACTTGGCGAAGCGCAGATCCGGGACTCCTTCGTGAACTGCTCGAAGGGGGAGGCGAAGCGGATCAGGCTGCCTCGGGACCTGGCGGAGGTGCCGTGGGGCGACCTCGACTTCTTCGGCTGGCGGGACCCGGGCGCGCCGGACCGCGCGTACGTGGTGACCGGCGGGGAGCGGCCGCTGGGGATCACCCTGCGGATCGCGCCGGGGGCACGGAGGAACCTGATGCGCAGCAGCCTGTGCTCGATCTGCCTGACCGGGCACTCCGGCGGCGGGGTGGACCTGCTGGCCGCGCCGCTGGCCGGCCCGGCCGGGCGGCAGGGCAACACCGTGGGCATCTACATGTGCGCCGACCTGGCCTGTTCCCTGTATGTGCGGGGCAAGAAGACCTCGGTGCTGGCCAAGCGCATGGAGGAGACCCTGACGCTGGAGGAGCAGGTGGAGCGCACCCTGCGCAACCTGGACGCCTTCCTGGCCAAGGTCACCGGCGCCCGCGCGGCCTGAACCGGCGGCACGAACCCGGATCACCCGAACCCGGGGTGCCCGCAACCGAGTGCGCGGCGTCGGGCGGACGCGTCAGGCGTTGCCCATCGCGCGGGTGAGGGCGATCTCGATGACGACGCGGTCCGGGTTGAACGCGGGGGTGCGGTCGTAGCGCTCGGTGTAGCGGCGTACGGCGTCGGCGACGCGTTCCGGGTCGGCGCTGACCGTGGCGAGCCCTTCGAGGGTGGCCCAACGGCGGCCCTCCGCCTGGCAGACCGCGACCCGGGCGCCGGACGGCCCGGCGGCCCGCACGTTCGCCGCCTTGCGGCTGGCGGTGTTGGTGATCACCCGGGCGAGCCCCGCCTCGGGGTCGTAGGTGACGCCGACCGGGACGACGTGCGGGGAGCCGTCGGGGCGGCTGGTGGTCAGCGTGCACAGGTGGTACTCGCGCCAGAAGTCGAGGAATCCGGCGTCGGGGGAGCGGGGGTCACGGCGGGCCATGGGAGGAACCGTAGCCCGTCGGCGCGGTGGCGTTGCCCGCGCGGGGCTCAACCGTCCAGCCGGACCGGCAGTTCCTCCACGCTGTTGCCGACGAAGCCCGGCAGCGGCGGCAACTCGTCCTCGTCCACGGCCATCGTCAGCCGCGGATACGCCCCGTACAGCGTGCGCAGCGCGACCGCGGCTTCCAGGCGGGCCAGCGGGGCGCCCAGGCAGTAGTGGGCGCCGTGCCCGAAGGAGAGGTGGCGGGTGCCCGGCGGCCGGGTGATGTCGAACCGGCCCGCGTCGGGGCCGTATTCGCGCGGGTCGCGCCCGGCGGCGGCGTACCCGGCGAGCACGGGCGTGCCGCGCGGCACCCTGGTGCCGTCCACGTCGAGGTCGGTGGTGGGGTAGCGGAACGGGAAGTTCGCCACCGGGCTGTCCCAGCGCAGCGTCTCCTCGATCACCGCGTCCCAGGAGGCTTCACCCGAAAGAACGAGGTCGCGCTGACCGGGGTGGCCGCACAGGGCGCGCACCGCGTTGGTGATGAGATTGAGCGTGGTCTCGTGCCCGGCGACGATCATCAGCAGCAGGGTGCCGGTCACCTCCTCGTCGCTCAGCCGCTCGGCGCCGTCCGTCCGGTCCCCGTCGCGGGCCGCGATCAGCGCGCTGGTCAGGTCGTCGCCGGGGCGGGCCCGGCGCTCGGCGACGACATCGGCGAGCACGCCGTGGATCGCGCGCTGCGCGGCCATCGCGTCGGCGGCCGAACTGGAGGTGCTGACCAGGAGGTGGGTGAGGTCGTGCAGGCGGTCGCGGTGCGCCGGGTCCACTCCGAGCAGCTCGCTGATCACGCCCATCGGCAGCGGGTACGCGAAGTGCGCCCGCAGGTCCACCACGCCGTCCTCGCCCGCCCGGCCGGGCAGTTCGGCCACCAGGTCGCCGGCCAGCCGCTCGATCCAGGGGCGCATGGCGGCCACCCGGCGCGGTGTGAACGCCTTGGTGGCCAGCCCCCGCAGCCGCCGGTGGCTGTCGCCGTCGGCCGTCGTCATCCCGTTGACCAGGGCGAAGGCGTTGAGCTGCCACTGGTCCGGGATGCGGCCCTCCTGGAGTGCGGCGAAGTGCCGGGCGTTCTTGGCCACTTCGGGGTCGGCGAGGAAATCGCGCAGTTCCCGGTAGCGGGAGACGATCATGCCGGGGACACCGTCGGGCAGCATCACCGGACAGGCGGCCGCGCGCTCGCGCAGTATGGCGGCGTCGGCCCGTACGGACGCGCCGCTGGCGTCCATCGGATACGGGTCGGCGGGGCCGGCCGGGTCGGTCCTGCCGGCGGGGCCGGTCGGGATGGCGGGGTCGGTCGCGCCGGCTGGGCCGGTGGGCTCCGTGGACTCCGTGGGCTCGGTCGGGCCGGTCGGCCGGGAATCCGTCGGGTGTGCCGAGCTCATGGGTCCTCCCGAGACGGTGCCCCGAACCGGTGCGCGAACCTGTGCCCGGAATCACCTTGAGTGGAATAGACTCAACTTGCTTCATGTTCCTGTGATCAGGTTGAGGTACATGGTAGCGACGATCGAATGAGGAGGACAGCACGCCCGTGGAAGCCGAGCTGACCAACAAGAGCCGGGAAGCGCTGAACAGCGCCAACGCCAAGGCCGTCGCGGAGGGGAACCCGGACCTGACGCCCGCGCATCTGCTGCTCGCTCTGTTGAGCGGCACGGACAACGAGAACGTGCTCGACCTGGTGGCCGCGACCGGCGCCGACCCGGCGGCGCTGCGCGCCGACGCGGAGCGGCTGGTGGAGAGCCTGCCGTCGGTACAGGGGGCCACCGTCGCACCCCCGCAGGCGAACCGTGACATGCTCGCGGTCATCGCCGACGCGTCCCAGCGCGCCACGGACCTCGGCGACGCGTACGTGTCGACCGAGCACCTGCTGATCGGGACCGCCGTCAAGGGCGGCCCGGCCGGCGAGCTGCTCAACGCCGCGGGCGCCAAGGCCAAGGCGCTGCTGACGGCGTTCGAGAGCGCCAGGGGAGGGCAACGGGTGACCAGCCAGGACCCGGAGGGCACCTACAAGGCGCTGGAGAAGTACGGCACCGACTTCACCGCCGCCGCCCGCGAGGGCAAGCTCGACCCGGTGATCGGCCGGGACCAGGAGATCCGCCGGGTGGTCCAGGTGCTCTCGCGCCGTACCAAGAACAACCCGGTGCTGATCGGCGAGCCCGGTGTCGGCAAGACCGCCGTCGTGGAGGGCCTGGCCCAGCGCATCGTCAAGGGCGACGTGCCCGAGAGCCTGCGCAACAAGCGGCTGGTCTCCCTCGACCTGGGCGCGATGGTGGCCGGGGCGAAGTACCGCGGCGAGTTCGAGGAGCGGCTGAAGGCGGTGCTCGCGGAGATCAAGGACAGCGGCGGGCAGGTCATCACCTTCATCGACGAGCTGCACACCGTCGTCGGCGCGGGCGCCGGCGGCGACTCCGCGATGGACGCGGGCAACATGCTCAAGCCGATGCTGGCTCGCGGCGAGCTGCGGATGGTCGGCGCCACCACGCTGGACGAGTACCGCGAGCGGATCGAGAAGGACCCGGCGCTGGAGCGGCGCTTCCAGCAGGTGCTGGTCGCCGAGCCGACCGTCGAGGACACCGTGGCGATCCTGCGCGGCCTCAAGGGCCGCTACGAGGCGCACCACAAGGTGCAGATCGCCGACTCCGCGCTGGTCGCCGCCGCGACGCTCTCCGACCGCTACATCACCTCCCGCTTCCTGCCCGACAAGGCCATCGACCTGGTCGACGAGTCCGCGTCCCGGCTGCGGATGGAGATCGACTCCTCGCCGGTCGAGATCGACGAGCTCCAGCGCTCGGTGGACCGGCTGCGGATGGAGGAGATGGCGCTCAAGAACGAGACCGACCCCGGCTCCGTGCAGCGGCTGGACAAGCTCCGCAAGGACCTCGCCGACCGCGAGGAGGAGCTGCGCGGCCTGACCGCCCGCTGGGAGAAGGAGAAGCAGGGCCTGAACCGGGTCGGCGAGCTGAAGGAGCGGCTCGACGACATCGTCACCCGGATCGAGCGGGCCCAGCGCGACGGCGACTTCGAGGCCGCGTCGAAGCTGATGTACGGGGAGAAGCCCAAGCTGGAGGAGGAGCTGGAGGAGGCCACCCGCGAGGAGCAGGAGGCCAAGACCAGGGGTGCCGACGAGAAGATGGTCAAGGAGGAGGTCGGCCCGGACGACATCGCCGACGTCGTCGCCGCCTGGACCGGCATCCCCGCCGGCCGCCTGCTGGAGGGCGAGACGCAGAAGCTGCTGCGGATGGAGGACGAGCTCGGCAAGCGGCTGATCGGCCAGACCGAGGCGGTCCGCGCCGTCTCCGACGCGGTGCGCCGCTCCCGCTCCGGCATCGCCGACCCGGACCGCCCCACCGGCTCCTTCCTCTTCCTCGGCCCCACCGGCGTCGGCAAGACCGAACTGGCCAAGGCGCTCGCCGACTTCCTCTTCGACGACGAGCGGGCCATGGTCCGCATCGACATGAGCGAGTACGGCGAGAAGCACTCGGTGGCCCGGCTGGTCGGCGCCCCGCCCGGATACGTCGGGTACGAGGAGGGCGGCCAGCTCACCGAGGCGGTCCGCCGTCGCCCGTACAGCGTGGTGCTGCTCGACGAGGTGGAGAAGGCGCACCCGGAGGTCTTCGACGTCCTGCTCCAGGTCCTCGACGACGGCCGGCTCACCGACGGCCAGGGGCGTACCGTCGACTTCCGCAACGCGATCCTGATCCTCACCTCCAACCTGGGCAGCCAGTACCTGGTCGACCCCAAGCTGGACCCGGAGCAGAAGAAGGAGAACGTCCTCGCCACCGTCCGCGCCTCCTTCAAGCCGGAGTTCCTCAACCGGCTGGACGACATCGTGGTGTTCTCCGCGCTCGACCAGGACGAGCTGCGCCGGATCGCGCGGCTGCAGACCGCCCGGCTCGCCGAGCGGCTCAGGGACCGCCGGCTCACCCTGGACATCACCGACGGCGCCCTGGACTGGCTCGCCGAGGAGGGCAACGACCCCGCCTACGGCGCCCGTCCGCTGCGCCGGCTGATCCAGACCGCGATCGGCGACCCGCTGGCCCGCGCCATCCTGGCCGGAGAGGTGCTGGACGGGCAGAACGTCCGGGTGGACCGGGCGGTCGACGGGCTCATCGTCATGGGGGAGGATGGCGGGGAAACGTCACGAAGGGAACCCTCACGGTGAGCATCGACCCCTCCTCGATTCCGAACTTCGGGAGCCAGCCGGAACCCGACCAGCCGAGCGGAGGACCCACCGCCAACGTGGTGATCCCGGACCAGGACCTGGTCAAGCAGCTCCTCGACCAGATGGGGCTCAAGCACGCCATCGACGACGAGGACGACCTCCTGGCGCCGTGGGAGGAGTTCCGCACCTACTTCATGTTCCGCGGCGAGGCCCAGCAGCACGTCTTCGCGGTGCGTACGTTCTACGAGCGCACATACTCCGTCGACGAGAAGGCACAGCTCCACGAGGCGATCGACGAGTGGAACCACCTCACGCTGTGGCCGAAGGTCTACACGAACACCGACGACGAGGGCGCCGTCCGCCTCGTCGGCGAGGCCCAGATGCTCATCGGCATGGGCGTCAACCTCGACCACTTCGTGGCCACCACGGTGAGCTGGGTGCAGGCGTCCATCGAGTTCAACAAGTGGCTCGGTGAGCGGCTGGGCCTGGAGGAGGCGGCCGGCGACGACAGCGACGGCGAAGGCGGCTCCGACTCCGGCGCCGGCGACTCGGGCGACGGCTCCGAGGGCTGAACGAAGGAAGCGCCGGGCGAGGAATCGTCCGGACCCGCACACGCACCTCCACGGGCGCCCGGGACGAAGCAGGTACGCGCACGCACGCGTACGACGTCCCGGGCGCCCGTGCGTGCGCTGAGCGTGCGTGCGTGCGCTGAGCGTGCGGGCGCCGAACGTCGGCGTAACCGAACGGGCGTACGTGTCCGGCGCGGTGGGTCAGTAAGGTGTTGGCCATGGCTTCTCCGCGTGGCGCCGATCTGACGGCGCCGACCATCCTGCGTGCCCACGGGCTGGTGCTGCGCCCCGTCGTCGCGTCCGACGAACCGGCGGTCGCGCGGGCGATGACCGATGGCGAGGTGCTCCAGTGGGCCGCGGGCATGGCGGTGCTCGACGCACCGCCGAAGGACCGCGCCACGGTGTGGCTGTCGGCACGCCTCACCGCGTGGTCGACCGGCACCGCGGCGTTCGCCGTGACCGACCCGGCCGATGACGTCATGATCGGCTACCTCGGCCTGCGCGACGTGCACCGGGTGCCCGACCAGGCGGTGGCCGGGTACTGGGTGACGCCCGCCGCCCGCGGCCGCAAGGTCACCGCCCGCGCTCTGGACGCCGCCGCGGACTGGGCCTTCAGCCCGGCCCACGCCGGCGGCCTGGGACTGCACCGGATCGTCCTCGACCACGTCCTGCACAACGTCGGCTCCTGCCGGGCCGCCCTGCGGGCGGGGTTCGCGGAGGAGGGCGTGATGCGGGAGGCGTTCGTCGAGCCGAACGGAAAGCGGCACGACTGCCACCTGCACGCCCGGCTCGCCACGGACCCGTCCGCGCGGCCCTTCGACTGAGCGGACCTGCGGCCGAACCGAGCGGCGGAGCGGCGGAGCGGCTGGGTCGGTCGGCCGGGCGGTGCGTACGGCGGAGCCCGGACCTGTGACTGTGACTCAGGTCTCATCGGGGGCGTGCAGCAGACGGGACCGCTGCCGCGTCGGGAAGGGGTGAACGCAGCACGGACGACACCCCCTTCGAGCAGGAACCGGTGAACGCCATGAACGACTCGACCAACAGCGCCGAAGCGCCGCACTCCGGCACCGCCACCACCGCGCGCGGAGCCCGTCGCAAGCGGGCCACCGCCGTCGCCGGTATCGCCACCGCACTCGTCCTGGCCGGTGCCGGCACCGCCCTGGCCGCAGGCGGCGGCTCGCACACCTCGCATCCGTCGCACACCTCGCACCGGTCGCACACCTCGCGGCCGGCCGCCACGGCGGCCCACAAGACCACCGCCGACGGGAACGTCACCACCGTGCAGTACGGCGACATCCCGATCCAACTGGCCGGCTTCAGCCTGGACATGGCCAGGGCCGAGCTGGTGGACAAGGCTCAGCTCAAGATCGGCACCGTCACCAAGGCGTCGCCCCGCGGCTGCAAGCCGACCTCCGTGCTCGCGGTCTCCCCGCACGCCCCGACCGTCGTCCACAAGGGCGACACCGTCGACCTGACCATCTGCGCCGCCTGACCCGACGGGGCCTGAGGACCGCCTCCCGCCCTACCCGACGCGCTCGCGATCGATGAACGCGGTCAACGCGCCCACCACCGCGTCGGGCTGCTCGTCGGGAATGAAGTGCCCGGCACCAGGGATGACGGCTCCGGTCACGTGGTCCGCCCAGGGGCTGATGGAGGCGGCCATGTCCGGGATCGAGCCGTGGGACGAGGAGACCGCCAGGATCGGGACGGCCAAGTGCCGCCGTCCGAGGGCCTCATGGTTCCCGCGCGCCGATTCCGCGGCGGCGCGGTAGTACGAGAGCGACGCCCGCAGCCCGCCCTCCGCCGCGACGGCGGCGGCGTAGTGGTCGATCTCGGCGTCGTCGAACGTGTCCGGGGACAGCGTCTTGGCCTTCAGGAACCAGTCGACGTAGTCGCGTTCGCGACCGGCGAGCAGCGTCTCGGGCAGGTCGGGCACGAGGTGGAACGCGAAGTGCCAGGTCTTCCAGGCGCGTTGGGGGTCCGTGGGGATGGCGTCCGGGAGGCTGATACCGGGAATGCCGGCGTCGAGCAGGGCGACACCGTGCAGGCGGTCCTCGTACGCCAGGGCCAGCGAGAAGGCGACCCAGGCCCCGATGTCGTGGGCCACGAGCCAGTACTCCTCCGCGTGGAGCGCGGTCACGGCGGCGTGGACGCGCGAGGCGACGGTGTGCGTGTCGTAGCCGTGTGGAGGGCGGTCGGAGTGGCCCTGCCCCGGCAGGTCGATCGCTATCACGTGGTACCGCTCGGCGAGGCCCGGCATCACCTTGCGCCAAGCCCACCAGGTCTGCGGGAACCCGGCGAGCAGGACGACGGCGGGGCCGCTCGGCCGACCCCCTTCCACGGCATGGAGGCGGATGCCTCCGGCGTCGACCCAGCGGTGGCCGAAGCCCGCGAGGTCGTGCAGCGGCAGCCCGGAGATCGGGTGCTGCCCGGGGGAGCGGTTCTCGGTGGTCGCGGTGTCGGTCATGCCGCGAGCCTAACCTATCTTGAACCGATCAGTTCAAGATAGGATGGGCAGGGGCCGCGACGGAGTGGCCCGAGCTCGTCGACGAGGTGCGTGCGTGATGGCCGGGAAGAAGCAGTTCGATGTGGACACCGCGCTCGACGCGGCGATGGTCCGGTTCTGGCGAGCCGGATACGCCGACACCTCCCTCGACGACCTCTCCCGGGCGACCGGACTGAACCGCAGTTCCATCTACTCCTCGCTCGGCGACAAGGACACGCTCTACCTGCGCTGCCTGGACCGCTACACCACGCGGTACGGAGGCAGGTACGACCAGGCCCTCTCGGCCGCGTCCGAGGAACCGCTGCGGGCGGTACGGGCCTTCTTCGAGGTCACGCTCGCGCGCATCGCCGACCCCGACGTGCCGGACGGATGCCTGGTCGCCCAGACCGCGATGGCGGTACCGGTGCTGAACCCCGCCATCGCCGCGCGCGCGATCGAAGCCCTTGCCATGCAGCGCACCCGGCTGCGGACCGCCCTGACCGCCGCGGACCTGGCCGACCCCGATGCCGACGCCTTCGCGGTCCACCTCGCGGCGGTCAACCAGTCGCTGGCCGTGATGAGCAGAGCCGGCACGAGCAGCCGGCAACTCCACACGATTGTCGACATCAGCATCAGCGCACTCGCCCACGCACTCCCGACCCCGACCCCGATCCCCGCCCCCAACCCCTGAGCCCGAGCCCGAGCCCGAGCCCGCCGACGCCCTGTCGCGGGCGAACCGGAGTCGGGGGCGTGTCGGGTCAGCCCTTCAGGCCGGTTTGCGCGAGCCCTTCGACGAAGTGGCGCTGGGCGGCGATGAAGACGGCCAGGACGGGGACGACTGTCGTCACGGAGGCGGCGAGTTGGACGTTCCACAGGTGGGAGCCGTAGGCGTCGGTGTACTGGGTGAGGGCGACCGGGAGCGTGTAGTTGCGCTTGTCGGTCTCGTAGACGAGTGGTTCGAGGTACATGTTCCAGCTGTTGAGGAACGTGAAGATCGCCACCGACGCCAGCGCCGGCCGGGCCAGCGGCAGCGCCACCCGGAAGTACAGGCCGAAGCGGTTCAGACCGTCCATGCGGCCGGCGTCCTCGAGTTCGTCGGGGACGGCCAGGAAGAACTGCCGCATCACGAAGGTGCCGAGCACGCTCGGCGCCCCGAGGATCGGGATGACGATCAGCGGCCAGTGGGTGTTGGTCAGCCCGAGCCGGTCGACCATCTTGAACAGCGGGATGACGGTGACCTCGGTCGGGATCAGCAGGCCGCTGAGGATCAGCGGGAACAGCACCTTGTTGCCGGGGAAGGGGATGCGGGCGAAGGCGTACCCCGACAGGGACGCGACCACCATCGTGCCCGCGGTGACGAGCAGCGCGATGTAGAGGCTGTTCAGGTACTGGTGGGCCAGCGGGTAGTTCGCGAACGCGGTCTTGTAGTTGGACCACTGCGGGTGCAGCGGCAGCAGCTTCGGCGGGTAGCCGAGCACCTCGTTCTCCGGCAGGAGGGAGGAGGTGATCATCCACCAGGTCGGGAACACGAAGGGGATCGCGAGCACGACCATGACCGCGTACAGCAGGGGCTTCTTCCACCTGCCGCGGCGCCGTCCCGGTGGTCTCGGCGCGGTGGCCGCGTCCCGGAACGGGACCGGGTGGCGGGCGGCTGTCTCAAGACTCATAGAACACCCACTTCTTGCGCAGGCGCCACTGGATCAGGGTGAGCACCAGGATGATCGCGAACAGGACGACCGCGACGGCGCTGCCGTATCCGAAGTCGTGGTTGTCGAACGCCTGCTGGTAGAAGAAGTACACGAGGACGTTGGTCCGGTTGTCCGGGCCGCCCTCGGTGAGGATCTGGATCTGCGCGAACACCTGTAGGGAGCCGCTGATCGTCACGATCGTGGTCAGCAGCGTCGTGGGGCTGATCATCGGCAGGATCACCGAGCGGAACCGGCGCCACGGCCCCGCGCCGTCGATCTCCGCGGCCTCCAGCAGCGACCGCGGTACGCCCTGGAGGGCCGCGAGGAACAGCACCATGTTGAGCCCGACGTTCTTGAAGACCTGCACGATCACGACCGACACCAGCGCCGAGTCGTCGCCGCGCAGCCAGTTGGGTCCGTCGATGCCCACCGCGTGCAGCAGCGCGTTGATGCCGCCGTTGTTCTGCAACAGGAAGTTCCAGGTGATCGTCCAGGCCACCAGCGAGACGACGACGGGCGAGAAGAAGAGCGTCCGGAACACCGTGGTGCCGCGCAGCCGCTGGTTCAGCAGCAGGGCCAGCAGCAGGGCCAGGGAGATGTTGATCACCACGAGTCCGACGCAGAACAGCGCCGTGGCCCGCGCCACCGACGGCGTGGCCGGATCGTGGATCAACTGCGAGTAGTTCTTGGTGCCCACGTACGTCGTCACGCCGGAGAGCACGTTGGACTTGTGGAAGCTGTAGTAGACGACCGCGATCAGGGGGTAGAGGACGAAGGCGAGGAACCCGAGGGTCTGCGGCAGCACGAACAGCCAGCCGCTGAAGGCATCCTGCCGCCGCAGCGTCCAGAACCGCCCGGTCCCGGTCCGCGGCCTGGTCGGTGACTCGGTCCGTGATCCGGTCCGTGATCCGGTCCGCGGCCCGGTCCGTGATCCGGTCCGCGGCCCGGTCCGTGATCCGGTCCGTTGCTCGGGGGCGCTCGCCCCCTGTCGCGTGGGCGGTATCTCCCTCATGGCGGTCACTCGGACAGGGCCGGTGCGATCGCCTTGCAGACGCCCGCCAGCACCGAGTCGACGTTCGCGCCGGCCTTCCACATCGGATCGAGCGCGTTCTGCACGAGGTTGGCGATCTTGGCGCTGTCCTGGTGGGACGGAAGGACGGCGCCGTTCTTGATGCCGTCGATGACCACCTGCTGCAACTGCTGCGGGGTGAAAAGGGGGTTGGCGCCCGCCAAGGTGCCAGTGGTGAGCTGGCTGGTGCGGGCCGGCGGGAAGTAGCGGGCGAGCTTGGCGGAGTTGGCCGGGTCGGAGAAGTACGCGAGGAAGTCGGCCGCCTGCTGCTTGTGCGAGCCCTTGGTCAGCACGCCGATGCCGGCCTGCCCGATGACCTGGGACGCGCCGGTCGGGCCGGACGGGAGCGGGACGATCCCCCAGTCGAACGGATGGTTCGCCAGCAGCGTCGCCCGGCTGATCTGGGTGACGGTGAGGGCGGACTCGCCGGCGAAGAAGTCGGCGGTCTCACCGGGGCCCGGCAGCGCCTTGTCCGTGAAGATCGCGTCGTGCAGGAAGGTCATCGCCTGCCGCATCGCGGGCGCGTCGAACGTGCAGGTCTTCCCGTCGGCCGACCACGCGTCGGCCCCCCAGCCGCGCCACAGTGCGGCGAGTTCGATCCAGGTCTTGTAGTCCCAGTCGCGGATCACCAGGCCCTGCTTGTCGGTGTGGGCGGCGACCCGCGCGGCCATCCGCTCCGCGTTCTGCCACGTCCACTGGTGGGCGGCCACCATCTGGTCCGGGGTCTGCTTCACCCCGGCCTTCTTGAGCA
Source organism: Streptomyces sp. NPDC088194 (assembly GCF_040702025.1). Lineage (NCBI taxonomy): Bacteria > Bacillati > Actinomycetota > Actinomycetes > Kitasatosporales > Streptomycetaceae > Streptomyces > Streptomyces sp. NPDC088194. The sequence continues at coordinate 154,823 of NZ_JBFBIV010000001.1, forward strand.
GGTCCTTGTTGTAGAACATCCCGAACGGCGAGGTGGAGAAGGGGTACGCGTACAGGTCCCCGCCCTGCTTCCACAGCTTGGTGGCCGCGGGCGTCAGGTCGCCGTACTGGTAGCCGGCCGTCTTCTCCAGGGTCGGGGTCAGGTCGGTGAGCGCCCCGGACGTCACGAAGTCGGGCGCGTCCCGCTCCAGTACCCAGGCCATGTCCGGCGGGTTGCTGCCGGCGATCTGGGTGGTCAGGGCGGTGGTGTAGTTGTCGATCGGGATGTAGTCGAAGGTGATCGACCTGATGTCCGGGTGGGTCTTGCGGTACTCCGCCGCGATGCTGTCGAACAGCGCCGTCTGCGACTTGTCATTGCTCCACACGGTCATCCGCAGCGACACGTTCGAGTCGTCGCCCGAGCCGGACCCGTTGGAGCACCCCGCGAGCGGGACGACCAGCAGGGAGACGGCGGACAGCGCGAGGGAGGTGAGCCGGAGGCGTCTGGTTCTCATCGTTGCTCCAGAGGATTCGGTTCTAGTAGCCGCGGATCTCGGGCCAGGCCAGCGGAACACCGCGCCCGGACAGCAGGGACTGGTAGTCGTGGAGGTGGTCGGGCGTGGCGTGCACGCCGTGCGGCGTACGGCCGGTGGCGACGCAGTGCGCGGCGAGCGCGCCGGCGGCCTCGCCGATGTTCCACTCGACCGGATGCAGGCGGTAGGCGCCGTTGGTGATGTGCGTGGTGCCGATGTTCTTGGCGGCCGGCAGCAGGTTGGTCATCCGCCGGGGCAGCAGCGCGCCGAGCGGGATCTGGAACGGGGTCGACGCCACGTCGAGGTAGGTGTCGCCCCCGGTCGAGGGGTGCAGGTCGATCCGGTACATGCCGATGCCGACCGAGTCCGGGTAGCGGGTCGCGCCGCGCTCGCCGCGGATCTCCAGCGAGACGTCGTCCTCGCGGATGGTTGTGACGGCCCGGATACGGCGGGACTCCCGCACGTAGATGTCCTGGGCCAGGCCGTCCTCGGTGCCGAGCAGGTCACCGCGCAGCCGCAGGGACGGGAAACCGGTGCCGCCGTCGGGCCGCGGCGCTTCGGTCTGCATCCAGTACAGGGCCGACAGCGCCAGTTCGCGCGCGCCCGCCCGGTGCTTGGCGGCCTCGTCGGCCGAGACCTCGAAGAGCGGCCCGTCCATGTAGTCGATCATCGGCCAGTTCACCAGGGTGATGTCACTGGCGTAGGCGCCGGGTTCGAAGAGCTTGCGGGCCGCGATACGGCGGAACCGCCACAGGTCGTCCGTCCCGGCGTCCTTGCTCTGGTCCGCCTCGACGGACAGCGGGTCGTCGTCCGGGTTCGGGTCGAGCCGGCCGTTCGACGGTTCGAGGGTGCGCGGGTTGGGCCAGGAGAACGCGAGCAGCGGTCCCGGCCAGACGTCCGGGCGGACCGACCGCCAGTAGTCGTACGTCGCCGGCCGGTCGATGGTGTGGTCGCCGTCCACGTGGTCGACGGCGAAGCACCAGGACGCGGCCTGCATGGTCAGCGGTTCCGCGGTGTCCTTCGCGCTGGGCTCGCCGGTGTCGTCCCTGGACTCGGCGCCGGTGACGTACTCGGCGCCGCTCAGCGGCAGCAACTCGCCGGTCTCGGTCGCGTCGATCACGTACCGGGCCTGCACGGTGACCGGGCCGTCCCCGGTGTCGCCGTCCGGCACCAGGGTCACCGCGGTGATCGCGTCGCCGTCGACCGAGACCGCGTCCGCGCGGTAGGGCCGCAGCACCGTGAGCCGCCCGGAGCTGCGGGCCGGCGCGAGCATCGCCTCCAGGACCGCCACCGCGACCCGCGGCTCGTGGCAGAGCCGGCTCACCAGGCCCGCGCCCGGGTTCAGTTGGCGAGCCCGCAGGGCCCGCGCGGTCAGCGGATAGTGGCGCCGGTAGTACTCGCGTATGCCCTCCCGCATCGACCGGTACGAGGCGGTGACGCCGAGCATCTCGACCCACGGGTGCTCGTCCGGCGGGGTGGCCTGCGCGGTGAGTTGGCCGCCGAGCCACCGCGAGCCCTCGGTGAGCACCACCCGTGCGCCGTGCTCGGTCGCGGCCAGGGCGGCGGCTATGCCACCGAGTCCTCCGCCGACGACCAGCACGTCCGTGCGTACTTCCTTCACCTGCACGTCCTTCCTGGTAATTCGTATTAGCGCACGCTAGGGAAGGAACCCGGAGAAGTCAACGACAAGTGCGGAAGCGGTGGGAGGGGGGTTCGGGCGTCTCCTGGAGGGGCTCGGCTTCCGGTCGTACGCGCGGGAGGTCGGCTCGGCGCGGGGTGCGGCGCGGGGCAACGGGCGGGTGGCGCGGCGCGGGGCAGCGGGTGGGCGTGCGGCGGGGTGCGGCGGGGGCAGCGGGTGGGCGTGTGGCGGGGTGCGGCGCGGGGCCCGGCCGGTTCACCGCGGAAGCGTTCGGCCCGTTTCGGCCTCGCGTACCGCCCGGTTCGGGCTCGCGTACCGCCCGGTTCAGCGCCGCCGGGCGGGCGGCGCGGCGGTGACGGTGGCCCCTTCGACCAGCTCGCACGGGAGCAGGACCTGCGTCTTGCGGCCCGGCTTCATCTCGCCGCGCAGCATCCCGACCAGGATGCGCACCGCACGCGCGCCCATCTCGCGGCGGGGGATGCGGAACGTGGTCCAGTCGACCTCGGGCGCCGTCCGCAGCGGCCATGCCGATGTCTGCGTGGGGTCGGTGTCGCCGAGTACGCCGATCGACAGGTCCTCGGGTACCCGCAGCCCGGAACCCGTGGCCAGCGCACGTAGCGCGGCCGCCATCTCCGTCGCCTCCACCAGGGCGGCGGTGACCTCGTCGGCGCGCAGCCGGTCGAACACCGCGGTCGGATCGTCGTCGGTGAGGGCGAGCGGTGCCTTGCGGTGCCGTCGGCAGGCGCGCAGGTATCCGGAGCGGCGGTCGGCCGTCGACTCGCTCTCCTCGCGGTAGCCGACGAGCGCCACCCGGCGGTGGCCGAGCGACCACAGCCGCTCGTACAGGTCCGCGGTCGCCGCCGCGTAGTCGCCGCCGACGTAGCTGACCGGCCCGGCGGACGACTCGCGCCGGCCGATGAACACGAACGGGAACCGCTCGTCGACCAGGCGGTCGAGCTCGTCGCGGTCGGTGTGCCGGCCGAGCAGGATGCAGCCGTCCGCTATGCCGAGCCGGTTCGACCCCTCCTCGTAGACCTTGCGCCGGCCCTGCCGGCGCCCCGGACTGGTGAAGAGCAGCAGGTCGAAGCCCTGCGCCTCGGACTCCTCCTCGATGCCGCCGAGGAAGGGGCCGTAGAAGTCGGCCGTGCCGGAGGGGAAGACCGCCTCGTAGGTGAACACCCCGATGATCTGGTTCGACTTGCCGCGCAGGCGCCGGCCCATGATGTCCACGGTGTAGCCGGTCTGGCGCAGTGCGTCCTCGACGCGCTTGCGGGTCTCGGGCGCGACGCGCACCCCGTCGGAGTCGTTGAGCACCAGGGAGACCATCGCCTGCGAGACGCCCGCGAGGCGGGCCACCTCGGCCTGGGTCACCCGTTTCCGGCGCTGCGTCACGTGTCGCATCGTAACGCCACCCTTATCCCTCCGGAGGATCGGCTCCGGGCCGGCGCGATCCGGCCGCTCTCTGCCGGAGCCCATGCTAATACGTATTATCGCTTGACTTCCACCGGCGCGCGGCGCCACCATCCCTCACGCCCCCCGGCACCGCCCTTTCCGGTCGGCTCCCGGCCGCCGCCCTTCCCCCTACCGTGAGGGTCCTTTCATGTCCGCTGAGCACAGTTCCCGTGGCATCACCCGCCGCTCCACGCTGCTGGCCGGCGCCGCGCTGGCCCCCGCGTGGTTCCTCGGCTCGTCCCTCGGCGCTCCGGGCCGCGCCGCAGCCGCGACGGCCGCGGACTTCGCGAAGGTCAGGAGCCAGTGGCAGGACACCCTGATCGGCAGCTACGACACCTCCGACCCGGTGATCTCCGGCTACGTGCAGGACGCGGCCGACGCGGCGAGCGGCCTGTGGTCGACGCTGGACACCTCCAGCTCCCGCAGCTACCTGTGGGCGGACCTGGACAGCAGTACCGTCTCGGCCGTCCAGCGCGACGTGATCGGACGGCTGCGCCAACTCGCCCTGGTCTACGCGTCCCCCGGCTCCTCGCTGTCCGGCAACTCCGAGCTGCTGGCCGACATCCGGTCGGCCGTCGACTGGTTCCTCGCCCACAAGTACGGCGTCACCGCGCAGTACGACAACTGGTGGGACTTCCAGATCGGCATCCCGCTGGCACTGGGCGACACCTGTGTCGCGCTGTACGGCGAGCTCTCGGCGAGCCAGATCGGCACCGCCATGGCCGCGATCGCCCGCTACCTGCCGGACCCGAGCCAGGTGGGCGGAGGCGCGGCCACCGGCGCCAACCTCGACTGGACCTGCGCCGTCACGACCGTGCGCGGCGCGCTGAGCGAGGACGCGAGCGTGATCGACAGCGCCATGACGGCGATCGCGAACCTCTTCCCCTACAGCTCCGGCGGCGACGGCTTCTATCCCGACGGCGGCTTCATCCAGCACAAGCTGTACGCCTACAACGGTTCCTACGGCGTGTCCCTGCTGCAGTACCTGACCTATCTGCTGGTCGCCCTGCAAGGCACCCCGTGGGCGGCGACGACCGACCAGGTGCAGCGCGTCTTCACCTGGACGCAGGCCAACTACGTGCCCTGGATCTACCGCGGGGCGTTCATGGACATGGTGCGCGGCCGGGCGCTGTCCCGCTTCTACGAGACCGATCACCGTATCGGGCGGCTGACCAGCGCCACCCTGCTCCAGCTCGCCCACCTCTTCCCGGCGAGCCAGGCGCTGACCCTCCGCTCGCAGGTCAAGGGCTGGATCACCGCGGACACCTACCAGGACTTCTTCGGCTACGACCCGGTGCCGCTCGAACAGGTACGCACCTCGTCGATCGCGCTCGGCCGGGCCGTCGTCGCCGACCAGGCCATCCCGGCCGGAACCGAGTCCACCACCTCCGTCGTCGCGACCTCGATGGCGCGGGTCGTGCACCGGCGGCCCGCGTTCGCCTTCGCCATCGCCATGGACAGCATCCGGATCAAGCCGTACGAGAGCGCGAACGCGGAGAACCTCGAAGGCTGGTACACCGGTGAGGGCGCCGCCTACCTCTATCTGGCCACCCAACCCGGCCACTGGACGAACGCCTACTGGCCGACCGCGAACAAGTACCGGGTGCCCGGCGTCACCCTTGACGCCAAGACCCTCGCGCTCGGCGCCAACCGCGGCTCCACCAACACCTGGGCCGGCGGCGCCCTGCTGGACGGGAACGTGGCCGCGGGCATGGGGCTGTCGTTCGCCGTGCAGACGCTCACCGGCCGCAAGTCGTGGTTCTGCCTCGACGACATCGTGGTCTGCCTGGGCGCCGGGATCACCAGCACCGACGGCCACACCGTCGAGTCGGTGATCGAGAACCGCAACACCGGCCCCGACGGGCGGGCGAACATCCACGTCGACGGCGCCGTGGTGCTCGCCACCCCGAGCAGCACGCCGACCGTCGTCCAGCCGCGGTGGATCTTCGTGGACAACCTCGGCGGCTACGTGTTCCCGGTCGGCGGCCACGTCACGCTGCTGCGCGAGGACCGTACCGGCAAGTGGACCGACATGGACCACCGCGGCGTCTACGACGACACGACCGCGTACACCCGACGGTTCGTCACCATGTGGGTCGACCACGGGGTCAGCCCGACCGACGGCAGCTACCGCTACATCCAGCTGCCCGCCGCGACCTCGGCCCAGACCGAGGCGTTCGCCGCGTCGAACGACGTCACCGTCGCGAACACGACCCAGGTGCAGGCGGTCAGGCGCGCCGGCGCCGGGATCGCGATGGCCAACGTCTGGCAGGCCGGCGCGCCCAAGGCCGGGGGCATCCAGGTCGACCGGACCGCCTCGGTCATCACGCAGCGGAAGGACGGCACGCTCAGCGTGGCCGTCTGCGACCCGACCCAGCAGCTCACCGGCACGGTGACCGTCACCGTCGACGGCGCGGTGTCGGCCGTGGTCTCCGCCGACCCCGGCATCACCGTCCTGGCGACCACGCCGAACGTGCGCCTGGCGGTGGCCGTCGGGGGAGCGGCGGGCAAGAGCTTCGTCGCCCGGTTCACCGAATGACCGAACAGTCGCCATGACCGCGAACGCGCCCGGTTCACCGAAGAGAGGAGAGCTCATGCGCACCAGAGCAGTGGCGGCGGTGCTCGGGTTACTCGCCGCGAGTTGCGCGGTGGCGATCGGCCCGGCACACGCGGCGTCGTCTGTCAACGCGGCGTCGTCCGTCTACGAGGCGGAGGACGCGACCATCTTCCACGGCACCGTGGACACCGACCATCTGGGCTTCACCGGAACGGGATTCGTCAACACCGCCAACGAGGTCGGCGCCTACGTCGAGTTCACCGTCGACTCGCCCACGGCGGGTGACGCCACCTTGGCCCTGCGCTACGCGAACGGAACGACGGCCGGACGCCAGGCGGACGTCAGCGTCGACGGCACGGTGGTGTCCACACCGGCTTTCGCGCCGACCACGGACTGGAACACCTGGTCCGTCTCCAGGCTCCCCGTGACCCTGCGCGCGGGAACCAACCTGATCCGGGTCACCGGCACGACCACCGGCGGCCTGCCCGACCTCGACTCGCTCACCGTCGCCGACCTGCTGGGCACCCAGTGGTCGGACGCGCTCGTCGACTCGACCATGCACCGGTACACCCCGGCGACCGTCGGCGGCTGGAGCTACCCGGTCGCCCTCTACATGATGGGCCAGTACCAACTCGCCCAGCACACCACCGATCCCGCGCGCCGGGCCGCCCTGATCGCGTACATCAAAGCGTGGGCCGACCGCTTCGTCGACGCCTCCGGGCACATCGCCAACAGCTTCACCAGCCTGGACAGCATGATGCCCGGCCAGGTGATGATCGCCCTCTACCGGGAGACCGGCCAGACCAAGTACGGACTGGCCGCCAAGCAGATCCACGACCGGCTGCTGCCCGGCGCCGGATACCCGACCACGCCCGACGGCGGATTCTGGCACGCCACCAGCGCCGACCGGGCCGACCAACTCTGGTCCGACGGCACCTTCATGGCCGACCCGTTCATGGCGCAGTACGGCAGGTACATCGGCGACAGCACCCAGTCGTTCGACATCGCGACCAAGCAACTGGTGGTCTACGCGAGCCATCTCCAGCAGCCGAACGGCCTGTTGAAGCACGCCTACGACGCCTCCAAGTCGGCGTCCTGGGCGGACCCGGCCACCGGACTCGCGCCCGAGTACTGGTGCCGCGCCGTCGGCTGGTACGGCATCGCCGCCACGGAGATCCTCGACCTGATCCCCGCCGACCACCCGCGCCGGGCCCAGCTGATCTCCATCGTCCGCGATCTGGTCCGCGGCATGGCCGCCTACCAGGACCCGGCCAGCGGCCGGTGGTTCCAGGTCGTCGACAAGGGCGCCGACCCGGGCAACTGGACCGAGACGTCCTGTTCGGCGATGTTCACCCAGACCATCGACACCGCGATCAAACGCGGATACGTCCCCGCCGACACCTACCAGCCCGTCGTGGACGCCGGGGAACGCGGCGAGCTGGCCCGGATCTCCCTCCACGACGACGGCCTCACCTACCTCACGTCCACCTCCGTCGGAACGAACGTCGGGGACTACGCCTACTACGTCGACCGCCCCCAGGCCACCAACGACTTCCACGGCCTCGGCGCCTTCCTCTACTTCTACGAGGAGACCCACCCCTGACCCGAAACCGCCCCCCGACCGGGGCAAGCCGTCGCCCCAGCCCCGCCGGATTCATGCACTCACGGGGCCACGAGGGAAGGTCGCCGGCCGGGAGACGGCAGCACGTCTCCCGGCCCAGCGGGCGCACCGCAAGCGGCCCGTCAGACCGTGGCGTGGTCAGCAGGCTCCGCGGCTCCAGGGAACCCGAGCCTGTCCAGGAGTGCCGTGAACGACTCCTCCACGAAGACCTCGTGGGAGCGCAGAACCGCTTCGATCTAGGCGGGGTCGGCCTTGCCGGGGAAGCCCGCGTTGGCTGCCCAGGCGAGAGCAGCCCGCGCGTCGGCCGGCAGCGTCGCTTCCAGTTCCGCCAACTTGCGCCGCGTGGCCGCCGCGTAGGCGGGTGTGGTCACCCATACGCTCATATCGCCCCTGCTCTCGGGCTCCTCCTCCCAGAGATTTCCCGCCTTGCCGGCCGCCAGCAACTCCAGGTGCAGATAGGCGTCCCCCTGCCGGCCATCGGCCCCCAGCCCGTTGATCAGCGCAGTGTCGCTGTCGTGGACGCAGGCGCAACAGGCCGCGGCTAGGCGGACGACGACGATCAGACCGGCGTCGACCGCCAAGAACGGATCTGCCGTGAGATCGCCGAGCGTCGCGGTCTCGTCACAGACCCCGCTCACGTGTACGTGGACCACAGCCGCTCGGCGTGGAGCCGCATGCGGAAGCGCCCGGGCTGGGACCGCCTGCTGGACGATGCCCGAGAGCGCGGCTTCCAGCACATCATCGCCTACCACCCCGACCGCCTCATGCGGCAGCCCCGGGACCTGGAGGAGCTGCTCCAGGTCTCCGACGAGCACGCGATCACTCTCCACGGAGAGGCGAACCGGCGGGACCTCTCCGACCCCGACGACCGGTTCATCCTCCGGATCGAGGTCGCGCACGCCTGCCGGTCGTCGGACGACATCTCACGGCGGTTGAAGTCCGTGCAGGACCGGGTGAGGGACGGCAAGCCGCAAGGTGGCATGCGGCGGTTCGGCTACAGCAAGGACGGCATGACCATCGTCGAGGAGGAGGCGGAGATCGTCCGGGAGGTCTTCGATCGCTGTCTGAAGGGCGAGGGCGCGGCCCCACTCGCGAAGGACCTCCACCGGCGAGGCATCCGCACGGCTGGCGGCAAGGCGTGAAGTGCCGGGACCGTGCGCGGCCTGCTCGACTCCCGGCACGTCGTCGGCATCCGGATGCACCAGGGCGAGGAGGTCGGCCCCGGCACCTGGCCCGCGATCATCGACGCGGGCAGTCTGGGCGGAGGTCAGGGCTCGGCGCGAGTTCCGGTCGGCAGCCCACAAGGAGGCACTGAGCAAGCCCCGGCAGCGGTACCACCTCCTACGCGGCCTGGTGATGTGCGGGCGCTGCGGCACCCTGATGTCGGGCACCGCGAAGACCGCAGGCCCCGCCTACCAGTGCAATCGCCGAAGACGGAACGACGAAAAGAAGTGCTCCCGGGCGATCGTGGCTCCGACACTGGAGGACTTCGTCAGCGACGCCGCTGTCAAGCTGCTCAGCGAGCTCCGGGTGGACGGCCGGCTCGCCAGCAGCAACCTCTCCGAGGGCATGGCTGAGGAGGTGGAGGACGACCAGCGCCAGTTCGCCGAGCTGAACGACATGTGGACGGCGAAGGAGCTGTCCACGGCGGAGTACCGGAAGATGCGCAAGGAGATCACCGATCGCATCGCCGAGGCGCAACGCCGCGTCGTCATCCGGCCGATGGTGCTGCTCGACGCCCTTTATGGGCGCTGGCGCCCGCGCTGCTTGGGACGCCGACGACATGACGAATGAGCGCCGTAATGCGGTGTTGCGGTTCTTGTTCTCCGGTGTCGTCATCGACGAACCAACGAAGCTCGGCCGGTACATGGACCGGGGCCGGATCCGCATCGACCAGAACCCGCTGTAGTGAGGTGTTGGGCCCAGCCGGCTCATGTCCTCGATGTGGCGTGGGGCGGAGGTTGGATCCACTGGAGCATCTGCTCCATGACGGGGGTGGGCAACGCCGGGTGCCGGGCTGCCGTCTGTGCGGTGTCGGGGTCTCCCAGCAGCCGGATCAGCACCTGTGCGGGCAGGGCGGGGTGCCGGGCGGCCGCGTGGCGCACGCGTTCGTTCGGGTCGTCAAGCAGCCGCACGGCCGACGCAGGTGTCAGCCGGGGGTCAGTCGCGGCCCGGTGTCGAACTTCTTCATCGCTGTCCCGGCTGAACCGCTCGATCATCTCGGCTGTCGACTCCGGGTCATCCAGGGCCAGTTGACGCATCCGCGGGTTCGGGTCGTCGGTGTAGCGGAGCAGGTCGCGACGGGGGAAGTTCGGATGGCCATGGGGGCGGTCGGGGATGCTGAGGCTGCCGGTCCACCACTGCCACACCCTCAGCAGCATGTCCGCTGGTGCGTCGTCGCAGGATTCCGCGAGAAAGAGCTGGACGACACGGTCTTCGTCGCGGGCGAGGCGTTCGACGACGTCCGGTGGAAGGCGCCGGGCTCGGGCAACGCTTCTGCGCACGAGAGGGTGGGTGGAGGCGGCCAATCGGCGCATGGCGCCGGGATCGTGGTGCAGCGCCATGACCCAGTCGAGCGCGTGGTGATGGCCGCGCGGGTCGAAGTCGATGGGGATGTCCGCCCGCTGTCCCTCGGTGATGTCGGAGCGTATGGCCACCACGGAGCGGACGTTCTCGTCGGAATCATGGGCGAGGAGGATCACCAGGTCCGGGTCCAGGTGCGGGTTGCCCGCGAGGGAGCAACGCTGGGCAGGGCTGCCCTGATGGGCCAGGTGTTCGGCGAGGACGCGCTCCAGCCGGCACGTGCTGATCGCGCGGTCTGTGAGTTCCGCGGTGTCAAAGACCGACCGGGGCATCGGGTGCTCCTGGTGGTACTGGATCAGTGCTTCGACGCGGACGTTGCCGTAGGGATCACCCAGGAGAGAGCGCCGGGTCTGAGGGTTCAGATGAGGCCAGGCTCTCCGGCAGGCCGAGGCCCGTACGGACGGGTCGACATCGGCGGCCAGGGCGGCGAGTATCCGTACGGGCAGACCGGAAAGGCGAGCGGTCTCTTCGCGGACCCGTGCCGACGGGTCCGTTGCGAGTTGCTCGTACGCGGCGTCGGTCAGCTCGGCGAGCCGGTCCGCCGCGAGCATGGTGAGGATCCATCGGTGCCGGGATTCCTGTTCGCCCAGGATCAGGCGGGTCCACTGTTCGGCGGTGATGTTCGGCTGAGCCTCGGCCAGCAACTGCCGTAGCTTCCAGTCCGGGTGGACCATGGCCGCCTCAACGACCGCCGTCGGCAGGTGGTGCCACAGGAGGAAGTGCGACAGGCCCAGGAGGCGGGCGCGGAGGTCATCGGGTGTGGCCGAGTTGAGGGCCAGCCCGTGCGCCCACATCTCGCGCACTCGCGTCGAAGGCCCCGGTCCCTGAAGCAGTGCCGCCCAAGCAGCTTCCCGCTCCCGAGGGGTTTCCCGAGCCGCCACCTGCGCGGCCGCCTCCTGCCGTTCCGCGATGTGATCCAGCAGGGTGAACCAGACCTCGTCCTCCTCGGTGGTCACCCCGACCAGCGTGCCGCCGTCCGTCGCGAGGGTGACGAACTTCGGCTGCCCGGGCCGCTCGCCGAGGACTCCGGCGAGGTCCCACCGGCCAGTGAGCCGCACCGCCGTCCAGCGCCTGGCCGCCCCGCCCGTCCAGGCGCCGGCGACATCGATGAGGAATACGCCGTCCTCACCAATGATGCCGTTGTCGGCCGCGAGCCGGCGCCACTGCGCGTTGAGTTCGGCGATCAGGTCGGGCAGGTCCTCCCGCACAGCCACGGTCGGCTTGGCGTTGCCCGAGACGACCGGTCGCCAAGCGGCTCGGGGCGGCAGTACCTCCTCGGTCCGCCAGTCCTCCACGACTTCCAGCCCCGCACGCTGCAACAGCTCTATGAGCGTGTCTTTCCCACCCGTCACGGGAACCCATTTTGCCCGATTGCGGCTTTCCATCTTCCCGTGACCTTTGGAGTGTGCTGCGCGGTTGGTTGCCGGCTTCAGGGCGGCTGGCTATGTCGCCGCCCGGAGAAGGCCGCTAAGGAGGAGGCCGATCATGGAGCACCCGCTGCCATTGGAACTTGAGTGGGTTCAGAACCGGTAGAGACTGTCACTCGGCGAGCGACCGTTGCGCGATGAGTTCAGAACGGGTCAGCTCCAGCAGTCGGCCCATCCAGTTCCGTCCGCGACTGTCAGGGGCGTCTCTCCAGAAGGGGGAGTCCGACAACCCGGTGTAGCGGATGGCGGCGTCGCCGGTGGAGACGAGGATCTCGGCGAGTTCGATGTGCTGGGCGAACTTCGCCCGCAGCAGGCCTGCCATCACGGCGAGACGAACGCTGGGCCAGTCTGCTCTCCGGCTTGCGCGTCCCCCCAGGTCATGCGCCTCCCGGGCGGTGGGAGCAGCTGCTATCTGCCGACGATCGGTGGCATTCGCCGCGGACAGGGACCAGTATCCGTGAAGTACGGAGGGGTAGGACTCACCCGCGAACCGTACGGACGCTGGAAAATCGTTGCGCAGCACGAACAGTCCCAGTTCTTCGGGCCAGCCTCGCGGATAGACGGTCTCGTGCAAGGTGACGTCCGGACCGGTGCCCTCGTGGGAGTCGTCCGCGTGTTGCACAGCGCGTTGCTCCTGCGCCCGGGCAACTCCCTCGTCTACGCGGTTGAAATAGTCCAGGGCTGACTGGTGCATGTCCTCCGTCACCATTGGACCGTCACCGTCGACAGGCTCGCCCCGCTCGGTGAGCAGGACCCGCAGGGGACGATCCTGGCGGTCCATGTCGCCGAGAACGTAGATGCGCAGGTGCGGTGGCACTGCCAGATATGCGTCCCGCAACAGGGCGCGACGCTCTGCGGCCGGAGACTGCTGGTAGCGCCGAATAGCCTCCCAGCAGCGTTCGCCCGCGGTTGATCGGCCGCTCAGCTCTTCGATCCGGTCGGCGACCTCCGCGAGGAATCCCACGGGAGTCAGCGGTTCGCCGTGCCGTGAAAGCCACTTCGACGGTTCGGCGGCCGGCGGGGTGATCCCAGGCTTGGTCGGGGAGAGCATCTCCGATGCCAGCAACTTCTTGAGACCGGCCAGGTCGGTCCGGTCCCCGCACATGATCGCGCCGTCGGCATAGACGATCAGATCGTTCACGAACCACTCTGCCTCTGGGCGATGACGGCGCCACACGTGGCACCAGGCCCCGTCGATCCGTTCCCCGTCCACCATCCGATACGTCGGTCGCTGCCATGCCATGGGCCGCACGCTACCGTCTGCTCATGGGCTTCTGACGAGCACAAACGTCAACCCATGGCGAGGACCCGGGCCACCTCTCGTTCACGCACTCATCGGCTCACCGGGGCGGCAAGGGCTACGTTCACTGCATCGGCGAGGCCGGATTCGAGGTCGAGGTCGCGATACCGGGCGCGGCCAAGAGCGCCGCATTGGAGCCGTGGTGTTCCGGACGTGCCGAGTCGAGGGGGCCAGGAGCCCGGCAGTGTCCGCGACGACGATGATCACGTGTCGTCCTTCTCCCACGACGTTGGACAGGTACGCGCGCCTGGCGGCGGCCTCAGCCGTGGAACGCCCCGCGAAGGCGTTCGGCCGCCTCGGTCAGGACCTTCTCCTTCTTGCAGAAGGTGAAGCGGACCTGGGTGCGGCCGGCGTCGGGGTGGTCGTAGAAGACGGAGTTGGGGACGGCGACGACGCCGGCGCGTTCGGGGAGGGTGCGGCAGAAGGTGAAGGCGTCCTTCTCGCCGAGGCCGGCGATGTCGGTGGTGATGAAGTAGGTGCCCTGGGGCTGGAAGACCTCGAAGCCGGCGTCCCGGAGGCCCGCGGCCAGCAGGTCGCGCTTGGCCTGGAGGGTGTCGCGGAAGGCGGTGAAGTAGTCGTCCGGGAGGCGGAGGGCTTCGGCGATGGCGTACTGGAAGGGGCCCGAGGCGACATAGGTGAGGAACTGCTTGGCGGTGCGGACGGCCGCGACCAGGGGCGCGGAGGCGGTAACCCAACCAACCTTCCAACCCGTGAACGAGAAGGTCTTCCCGGCCGAGGAGATGGAGACGGTGCGGTCGCGCATGCCGGGCAGGGAGATCAGCGGGATGTGCTCGCCGTCGAAGACGAGGTGCTCGTAGACCTCGTCGGTGACCACGACGAGGTCGCGCTCGACGGCCAGTTCGGCGATGGCGGTCAGCTCGTCGCGGGTGAGCACCATGCCCGTGGGGTTGTGCGGGCTGTTCAGGAGCAGCAGGCGGGTACGCGGAGTGACGGCATCGCGTAGGGCGTCCAGGTCCGGGCGGAAGTCGGGGGCGCGCAAGGTCAGCGGGACGCGGGTCGCGCCGGCCATCGCGATGCAGGCCGCGTAGGAGTCGTAGAACGGTTCGAACGCGATCACCTCGTCGCCCGGTTCGAGCAGCGCGAGCATCGCCGCCGCGATGGCCTCGGTGGCCCCGGCGGTGACGAGGACCTCGCTGTCCGGGTCGAAGTCCAGGCCGTAGAAGCGCCGTTGGTGGTCGCTGATGGCGGCGCGCAGCGGGGGCACCCCCATGCCCGGCGGGTACTGGTTGCCGTGGCCGTCCCGCAGCGCCTGAACGGCCGCTTCCCGGATCGCTTCCGGCCCGTCGGTGTCGGGGAAGCCCTGCCCGAGGTTGATCGCGCCAGTGGCCACGGCCAGGGCGGACATCTCCGCGAAGATCGTCGTCCCGAGCCCGTCCAGCCTGCGGTTCAGCAGGGGGCGGCCGGGGCGGTGGAGGCCGTGGCGGCGGTCAGTGCCGCCCGCGGCGCCGGCATCGCCCGGGGCACCGGCATCGGCATCACCCGGGGTGCCCGCCCTGCCCGTCGCATCGGCCGTGCCCGCCATTGCGTTCCACCCGCTCTCCGCCGCGTGCCCGCCATTCGATCAGCCGATGGTACCGGGTTGTCATATCGGAACACCTGAACTCGTAAGCGCTCCAAGGGATGGAAAGTACGCACAGATGGGTAAAAACGCTGAGAAGGCGATGCGATCCGTGATTCCGTTGGTTCCGGATCTCTTCGGGGCCTCCCGATCATCCAGATCACCCCGAACCCGCTGGACCAAGCCTGGTCCACCGCGATCCGTATCCGTATCACCCCTGATCCACCCGGCCCACGCCGGCGCAAGCCACCGCACCTTCGCCTCGCGGCGGGGGCGGGACGGCCCGATTCGCGCCGCGTGTGCGATCCCCAGCGTGACCCGCGGAGCCTTCCCATGCTCACCACCCTTGATACCGCATACACGGACACCCGGGCCGGCGACCTCGCCTGGTGCCTGGACAAGGATGCGCTGCCCGCGCTCGCCACCCTCGGCGTGCGGATCGGCGACGCCGCCCGGCTCCACGCCGACGTCGAGTTACGCCTGCTCGGTGCCTCCCACCAGGTGCTCGTCGACGCCGGCCGGGGCAGCTGCTCCGAGACGGTCGCCTGCCTGCCCGGCAGCCAGGCGCCACTGCCCTTCGGCGTCTCCCGCCGCGTCGGCCCGTGGGACTACGAGTTCGCCGCCCGCATCGAGCACCTCTCGCTGGGCTCCTTCACCGCCCGCGCCCAGGAGTTGCTCGCCCTGGTCGCCGACCACCCGCACGGCCTCGCCGGCACCTTCCCGGGCGACCCGAACGCGTTCACCGCGATGCTGGTGCAGTGCGGGGAGGGGAACGTGCGGTGGCGTACATGGCACGCGTACCCGCAGGAGGGGCGGTTGGTGGCGACACGGACGAAGGTGCGGGTGGCGGGGTGAGCAAAGTCCTTACGGGGGACGCCGTTTGTACGGTGCGACGCCAACCGGCTTTCCCGGGCTGCCTCGCGGTGCCGTGCCGCCTTACGCTGCCCCGTTCCCGTAGCAGGCCGCGTCCCCGTACGAAGCCGCATCCCCGTACGGCAGATGCCCGCGGGGCGCATACCGTCCGGTGCCGGCGCCCCGTCGTACCCCTGCGTGCTTCCGGGCGCCGTCGCCCGCCGCCACCCGCCTGCCCGGCCGCGCCGATTGAACCCTTGTGGGTGACCGGCGGCGGAGCAAGCCTGACATAACGTGCACTCATGCTTGACCAGCGCGGCCGTCCGCGAGCCCCCCACCAGCTCTCCTTAGCGCTGCCCGTCCCCGCGCGGGCGGCCCGCGCGCTGGTGCTCGCCGCCGTCTTCGTCTGCGCCGCCTGCGGCCTGGTCTACGAACTCGAACTCGTCGCCCTCGCCTCGTACTTGGTCGGCGACTCGGTCACCCAGGCGTCGCTCGTACTGTCGGTGATGGTCTTCGCGATGGGCTGCGGCTCGCTGCTGGCAAAACGGTTACGCAACCGCCCCGCCGCCGCGTTCGTCGCCGTCGAGTCCGCGCTCGCACTCGTCGGCGGGCTGTCGGTGATGACGCTGTACGCCGTCTTCGCCTGGTACGGGCAGGCCCGCTTCGCCATGATCGGCTGCGCCTTCGCGATCGGCGTGCTGATCGGCGCGGAGGTGCCGCTGCTGATGACGCTCGTGCAGCGCATCCGCCGCCAGGACGCGGGCGGCGCCGTCGCGGACCTGTTCGCCGCGGACTACGTGGGCGCGCTCGTCGGCGGCCTCGCCTTCTCCTTCCTTCTGCTGCCGTATCTGGGGCAGTTGACCGGCGCGCTCGCCACCGGCGCGGTCAACGCGGTCGCGGGCGGCGCCACCGTGCTGTGGCTCTTCCGCGGCGACCTGTCCGGCCGCGCCCGCGGCTGGCTGCTCACCGCGAACGTCGGCGTGCTCGCCCTGCTGGCCTGTGCCGCCGTCGGCGCGGGACCGTTCGAACGCGCCGCCCGCCACGCGGTCTACGGCAGTCGGGTGCGGGTCGCCGAGCAGACCGGCGCGGAGGAGATCGTGCTGACCGGGGGGACCGGCGCGAGCGGCGTCTCGTCGCTGCGTCTCTACGTCGACGGCGACCTCGCGGTGTGCGGCGCCGACGAGGCGGTCTACCACCAGGCGCTGGTGGAGCCGGCGTTGACCGGACCGCACGCCCGGGTGCTGATCCTCGGCGGCGGCGACGGACTCGCGCTGCGGGAGGTGCTGCGCCACCAGGGCGTCGAGGCGGTGACGGTCGTCCCGGACGACGACGAACTCGCCCGGCTGGGCCGCACCGATCCGGGGCTCACCGCGCTCAACGGGCACGCGTTCGACGACCCGCGCGTGCGGGAGGTGGGGGGCGACGCGTTCGACTGGTTGCGGAGGGCGACGAGCCAGAGCGCCGAACGGGTAAGCGGCGCAGGGGCGTTCGGGAGCGCGGGTGCCGGTACGGGCGGGGGTGGTGTGGCCGGGGGAGTCGGTGCCGATACGGGCGGGGGTGGCGCTCGCGGGGACGCGGGTGCCGATACGGGCGGGGGCGGCGGGGCGCCCGACGCGGGAAGCCCCGGTCGGCAGCGGTACGACGTGATCATCGCGGACCTGCCCGCACCCGGAGCCTCCGACAGCGCCAAGCTCTACTCGCAGGAGTTCTACGGACTTACCGCGCACGCGCTCGCCGGCGGAGGGCGGCTCGCCGTCCACGCCGGTTCCTCTGCCCACACCCTGTGGACAACCGACGCCACCCTCCACACCGTCTCCCTGCGCACCACTCCGTACGTGATGACCGGCACCCGCGCCTGCGGCTCCTCCGCCGGCTGGAACTTCCTACTGGCCGCGCCCACTTCGGCCCCGCCCCACCTCGCGCTCCCGAACCGTCCGCCGCCCGGCCAGTCCCTCACCGCCGCCGGCCTCCGCGCCGCCGCGCGCCAGGCCCGCCGCACCCGCCCGGCCCGCCCCCTGCCCCCGTCCACCCTCCTGCGCCCGCGGATCACCGAGTAGCGAGCACGCGCGCACGCGGAGTGACGTACAGTGTCCGAGTTGTGCCAGAATTCCCCTGTGTCGTGGGGGAGTTGATGACCCCACGCGACGAGCGTGCGATCGCGCGGACCACCGCGGACCAGCGCGGCGGGCGCACCGGACGAGTACGGGAGACGGCGAGTGGCGGCGTACGACGACCACGGGCCCATGGTCGACAATCCGTGGCGGCAGCACCTGGTGACGTTGAGGAGCGACCTCCTCAAGGAGATGCACGAACTCCGGTCCCTGTTCCAGGGCCCCTGCGCCGACATCGGCCTGGGGGAGACCTGGGTCGGCCCGGCCGCCGACACCTGGCACACCGAGGCCCAGGGCCGCCGGACCGACATACTCGCGCAACTCGGCCGGCTGGTCCCGCTGGTGGAGGCGGCGATCGGCACGTGCGCGGAGAAGGTCACGGTGGGCGAGGCGAAGAGCCTCCAGGTGGACCTGCTGTAGCCGGTCACGGGTGGCCGTAGCCCGTAGCCCGTAACTCGTATCCGCCGACAGCGGATCGCACCCCTTGAACCGTACGTACGCGGGCCCGCCGCGAGAGCGTGCCCGCGTACGGCAGCACCCTGGGACGACACGTGGGACACCCCGAGCACCAGCCGACCTTCTCCGGCATCGACCCGGACAAGCTGCCCGGCACCATCAACTCCCTTGAGCGCGACAAGAACCGGCTGCACGACAGCGCCACGCGCTTCCGTACCCGCTTCACCCGCTACGGCCTCGACACCCGGCCGCTGGACCGGCTGATCGCCATCTCCCGCTGGGCCGACGGCGAACTCCCCCTGCTCCGCCGCCGGCAGCGCCTCGCGGTGGCCATCGGCGAACACGGCTCCCAGCGCACGCTGACCTATCTCCCCGACAGTGCGGTCACGCCGGGCGCCGCCGCCCGCGCCACCGCCCAGGGGCGCGCCCTCGCCCAGCGCTTCGACCGGCAGATGGCCGACCACGACGGCGCCGTACCCGAAGCCCTCTTCACCGCACTCGCCGCGGGCGGCGACGACGGCGACTTCCTCTGCGGCTTCTACTCCTCCCTCGGCCCCCGCCGCCTCTCCCAACTCTCCAACTCCATGTCCGGCAACCCCTACGACCGTCGCTACCCCGACCACCCCGACCAACTCGCCCACGACCGCGACGTCCTGGCCCGCACCTTCGGCGGCTTCACCCGCATCGCCGCCGACACCCGCCCCCGGCCCGGCCAACGCGCCTTCTGGTCCACCTGGTTCGACCGCTTCGACGACCCCGGCCAGGGGTTCCGCCCCGACCTCCTCCTCCCGCTCGTCGACAGCGGCACCTACGACCCCGACTTCCTCGTGGCCCTCGCCGACCGTGCCTTCACCACCGACCCGAACCGCAGCGTCACCCCGCGCATGCCCGGTTCCCCCGGCGCCGACGACCCCTGGCACGCCGACCACTACGTCCAGCTCTTCAACGCCCTCACCAAGAACCCACTCGCCGCAGGCCAGTTCATCGCCCTCCGGCCCGATATCGCCGTCAACGCCCTCTACCCGGGTGGCGGCAGCACCACCCCCGACCGCATCGCCGCCTTCACCGCCACCCTCAAAGCCGCGACGATCACCCTCCGCGCCTCCCACCCCACCCTCTCCGACCGCAACACCGCGTGGCTCCTCACCACCAACCTCGCCCACACCCAGGACCCCGCCCTCCAGACCACCCACCCCTACCCCGCGGTCTCCCTCCTCTTCTCCGAGATCCTCGCCCAGCACTGGGACGACCTCCAATACGCGATCACCTCCCCGGCCCAGGACGCCTTCTGGCCCGCCCCCACCTGGAACCCCACCGCCTTCACGAATTCCCAGGACCCCACCCGCGACGGCCTCGAACTCCACCCCACCGTATGGAAAGCCTTCATGGAAGAGGCCATCCGCGACCCCCACGCAGCAGCAAGCATGAGCGCACTCTTCGAGACTTACAGCAACAAACTTGCCGCGCTTACGTCCACTGCTATCCGTAGTACCGATGAGTCGATCGACTTCATCAGCTTCAAGATGGGCCTGAGCGAGAACTTCTACAGCAGCGCGTTCGGTGAGACCGAGAAGAACTTGGGAGATGAGGCGCAAGCGTGGGCTGACGACATGTCCAAGATCCGAAAGGACCTTGTTCTCACAGTGGTGGGGCTTGCGGCTGGCGGTGAGGAGGGTGCCGTGGAGTTCGCCAAGGAGCAGGGCAAAGGCTATGCGACCAGTCTGCTGGAGGGCTGGGTCGGTCGGCAGGTACAGGTTCCGCCGGAGCGGGCTCCGACAGACCTCATCGAGGGGATCAAGGGCCTCAAGAACACCCGTCTGGAGTCGACTTGGAGGTCCGCGTTTGCCACAAGTGTGGGTGCGCTGGTTGGCGCGAATTTCACGAATATTCCTAAGGTGAAATTCGTCGTCCCAGGAGAAGTCGACAAGTGCCACTCCTTTTCGGGAAAACCATATTCTGCTGGCGCGCCTGATGATGGGCCGCGCTACATCACCGGACCGGCGGACGACTTCGTCGCGGCGATCAGAAGAAACCACGGGCAAGTGGACACAAGCAAGATGACGCCACAACAGCAGGGTGCGTACTCAAGTTGGCTGGAGGACCCCGCCGTGGTCGCCAAACTCGGCGATGACCGGGTCTACTTGCACATCATGGGGCAAGGCTGAACCGAGTCACTCTGCGACCGAGATAACCTGCCAGGCGAGGACTGCTGAGGCGGGCATGTACGTCTGGAAGGCGAAGGAGATGAGATCGCCTCCGGTGAAGGCGTATCGCAGCACATGGCGATTGCAGGTCACTGTTGGGTTGCCGCTGTGCGGGACTGCGGTGACCCGGGAGAAGCCCAGGCTCCCCACCCCAGCGCACGCCGCCTCCACGACGTAGGACCCACCGTCTTCGAGATCGACCGCCGTCCGCGGAAGGGCGGTCGGACCCTTCACCGGGCCGACCCAGTGCAGCTTCACCTGTGAGGACCGGGTGAGACTTGCCTCGGCTTCGTGCCGCAGGTCGTCTTCACTGCGGGCCGGGTTCCTGCTGTGGACGGGTGACGTGGTCGGTGTCGGTTGGACCGGGTGTCCTTGGGGCGAGCTGCATCCCGTGAGAGATAGGCCCGTCAGGACGAAAGTGACGGCGAAGGCGGGGGCGAGAGGCACAGCTCTTCCGGCTGCTGACCCCAGCCACATATTTCCCATACTGCTCTTTATATAGTTAATCGGGCAGAACCGAAGATAGTGCACCCCCGTTCGTGGGGGTGGGCCGGCGCGGTTGACGGGGACCGTGGGGGAGGGGAAAGCAGCCGGGCGGAGTAGCGGCGGGTGGGGAGGGGCGGGCGGGCGGAGGAAAACCGCACAGGGAGCCGTCATCACGGCCGCACGTGGGTAGGCTCCGCCGCATGGAGCACGAGTCTTTCGTCCCGACCCCGTCCGCCCGGGTGGCGGAAACGTTCCGTACCCCGGGCGCAGTGGCGTCCGCGCTGCCGGGATGGCAGCCGGACCCGGACGCGACGGAGGGCGAGCGCGTGGCGCGGGGGAGGCTGCGACTGCGCATCGCCGGCTCCACCATCACGTACCGCGGATTCGTCACCGTCAAGGGTGACGCCCCGCCGTTCACGCTGGAGGCCCGCGGCACGGAGGTGCGCGGCGACGGCGTGGTCGAGGTCAGCGCGCGGATCACGCTGACGGACACGGAACTGCCCCAACCGGGCACGACCGTGGAGTACCGAGGCGAGGCGACCGCGAACGGCCGGCTCGCGTCCTACGACCCGGCGGTGGCCGACGCCGCGGTCCGGCGTCTGCTTGACCGCTTCTCCGCGGGCATCGCCGAACTGGCCGCGGCGGCCGACCCCACCGAGACCGCCGACTCCGGGAGCCCCGCGCCCGCCGCCGCGGACCGTACCGCCGAAGACCCCACCGCCGACCCCGCACCGGCCGACCCCGACCCCGATGAGCCGGCCTCCGAGGAGCCCGACGTCGTGGACGACCTCGGTGACCCGAGCCCCGAACTGGAGGAGTTCGAACTCGTCGAGGTCGAGGTGGACGTCCCGGAGAGCGCCGCCGCGTTGGACGACCTGGTGCCGCCCGCCGAGGCCGCGCACGCCCGGCGGACGATGATCGGGCGCAGCGCGGAGGAGGTCGACCACGCGCCGCCGCGCGGCCGGTACGCGCCGGTGCCCGCGCCGGACGCCACCTCGGCGGCGACGCTGCGGTGGGCGGCGCCGGCGGCCGCGGCACTGCTGGCGTCGGCGGTCGTGGTGGGCAGGGTGCTGCGCCGCCGCAGGTGATACGGGGTCGCTCCGACGGCGAACCCGGGCGAGCGCGCGTGAGTCGACGGCATCACGGCCGCTACGCTCGCTTCCGTGGAGACTGAAACGAAACTGACGGCGGGCGACGCCGAACTGACCTTGCAGCCCGAGCACGGTTGCCGGATCGCCTCGCTGAAGGTCGGCGGGACCGAACTCCTGCGCCAGGGCGAGAAATTCGGCGCCTTCCTGATGGTGCCGTGGTGCGGCCGCACCGAGAACGGCGTGTTCCGCAACGGCGGGGTGACCCACCAGCTCCCGATCGACGCGCCGCCGCACGCGATCCACGGCACCGGACGGCACTCCGCCTGGCACGAGGCGTCCCCGGCGACGCAGACCACCGCGGCCTACTACTACGACCTCGCCGACCCGTGGCCGTATCCCGGCCGCGTCACGCACACCATCGAGCTCGCCCCGCACTCCGTGAAGCTGTCGCTGAGCGTGGAGGCACGCGGCGACTCCTTCCCGGCGCAGGCCGGCTGGCACCCGTGGTGGCTGCGCAACCTCGGTCAGGGCGGCCAGGACGTCGAGTTGGCGTTCAGCGCCGCATGGCAGGAGGAGCGCGGCGACAACCACCTGCCCAACGGCAACCGCATCGACCCCAAGCCCGGCCCGTGGGACGACTGCTTCGGGATGCCGGACGGTGTGGACGTCACCCTGAACTGGCCCGGGGAGATGACGGTGCGGGTCAGCAGCCCGAGCGAGTGGGTCGTCGTCTACACCGAGCAGCCCGAAGCGGTGTGCGTGGAGCCGCAGTCAGGCCCGCCCAACGGCCTGAACACGCGACCCCGCCTGGTCACCCCGATCGACCCGCTGGAGATCAGCACGGTGTGGAGCTGGCAGAAGGTCGGCTGACGGGACCGGGGTAATGGCCGGTCGGAGCGTCGGCCCGGCGACTGGACCGGCGGTTCGCCCGGCTCCCGGGACCCGCTTCCGCCCTTCTGCTCGGAACATACCCATGCCTGTCGCTCGGCTAATCTCATCCGTATGAGCGACGTACGCACCGCCCTCCTGCGGCAGATCAAGGACAAGGCCGTCGTGCACGGCAAGGTGACCCTCTCCTCGGGCCTCGAAGCCGACTTCTACATCGACCTGCGCCGGATCACCCTGGACGGACAGGCCGCCCCGCTCGCCGGCCAGGTGATGCTCGACCTGACCGCGGACCTGGAGTTCGACGCGGTGGGCGGACTCACCCTGGGCGCCGACCCGGTGGCCACGTCGATGCTGCACGCGGCCGCCGCCCGCGGGCAGCGGCTGGACGCGTTCGTGGTGCGCAAGGCCACCAAGACCCACGGGCTCCAGCGCCGCATCGAGGGCACCGACGTCAAGGGCCGCCGGGTGCTGGTGGTGGAGGACACCTCCACCACCGGTGGTTCACCGCTCACCGCGGTCGAGGCGGTCCGCGAGGCCGGCGGCGAGGTCGTGGCCGTCGCGGTGATCGTCGACCGGGGCGCCGCCGCGAAGGTCGCCGAGGCGGGCCTGCCCTACCTGGCGGCGTACTCGCTCGCGGACCTCGAGCTGTCCTGACCGCCCGAGACCTGAGCGTGCGAGACGCGAGCGCCCGCTGAGGCCGGAGCACCCGCTGAGACCGGAGCACCCGTCCTGACCTGGGATTTCATGGCTCCTGGGATGTTTCACGTGAAACATCCCAGGAGCCTTCGCGTGTGCGTGGCCCGCCCACCGCGGGCCCCGGGTACGGCGAGGTGGTGTATTCGTTCGAGTCTGGGAAGATAAGGGCGACGATGACGTCGCCACGCATGCCAGCAGTACCACCCGCACAGTCATGAGGAGCGGAAACGATGCCCATCGCAACCCCCGAGGTCTACGGCGAGATGCTCGACCGGGCGAAGGCCGGCAACTTCGCCTACCCGGCCATCAACGTCACGTCGTCGCAGACCCTGCACGCGGCCCTGCGCGGCCTCGCCGAGGCGGAGAGCGACGGCATCATCCAGATCTCCACGGGCGGCGCGGAGTTCCTCGGTGGCCAGTACAGCAAGGACATGGTGACCGGCGCGGTCGCGCTCGCCGAGTTCGCGCACATCGTCGCGGAGAAGTACCCGGTCACGGTCGCGCTGCACACCGACCACTGTCCCAAGGACAAGCTCGACGGGTACGTCCGCCCGCTGCTGAAGATCTCCCAGGAGCGGGTGGCCGCCGGCCGCAACCCGCTCTTCCAGTCGCACATGTGGGACGGCTCCGCCGAGACCCTGGACGACAACCTCGCCATCGCCAAGGAGCTGCTGGCCGAGGCGGTCAAGGCGAAGATCATCCTGGAGATGGAGATCACCCCGACCGGCGGTGAAGAGGACGGCATCTCCCACGAGATCAACGACTCCCTCTACACCACCGTCGACGACGCCTTCCGCACCGTGGAGGCCGTCGGCCTCGGCGAGAACGGCCGCTACCTGCTGGCCGCTTCCTTCGGCAACGTGCACGGCGTCTACAAGCCGGGCAACGTGGTGCTGCGCCCGGGCATCCTCCGGGAACTCCAGGACGCCGTGGCGCAGAAGTACGGCAAGGCCAACGCGTTCGACTTCGTCTTCCACGGCGGCTCCGGCTCGACGACCGACGAGATCAACGAGGCGCTGGAGAACGGCGTGGTCAAGATGAACATCGACACCGACCTCCAGTACGCGTTCACCCGTCCCGTCGCCGGCCACATGTTCAGCAACTACGACGGTGTGCTGAAGGTCGACGGCGAGGTCGGCAACAAGAAGGCGTACGACCCGCGGGTGTGGGGCAAGGCCGCCGAGGCCGGGATGGCCGCGCGCGTCGTCGTCGCCGCCCAGGACCTGCGTTCGGCGGGCAACCGCCGCAAGTAACAGTCGGGCGCGCCTGGTTCGGCGCTCGCGACGCGGCGGGAGCCGTGCGGAATCGAGGCCCCCGGCAGCTGCCGGGGGCCTTCTGCCTGCCCACTCGGGCAGACTGGAACCCATGGCCAATCACGAGAACCTGCTCGGGGGTCCCGCCCCCACCCACCTGCCCGACGACCCGGAGCCGCGTGAACTGCTCGCCTCCGGTGCCGCGCCCGCCGAGGTGGCGGCGAAGTACCCGTCCTCCTCGCTCGCCTGGGCGCAGCTCGCCGACGACGCGTTCGAAGGCGGCCGGGTGGTGGAGTCCTACGCCTACGCGCGGACCGGCTACCACCGCGGTCTGGACGCGTTGCGCAGGGCCGGATGGCGTGGCCACGGCCCCGTACCGTTCGAGCACGAGCCGAACCGCGGCTTCCTGCGCGCCCTGCACGCGCTGGCCCGGGCCGCTCAGGGCATCGGCGAGCAGGAGGAGTACGACCGCTGCACCACCTTCCTGCGGGACAGCTCGCCGACCGCCGCGGACACGCTGGGCTGACCCACCGGTCCGCCCCTCACACCGGTATGCCCGGTGCCAGGGCGGTGTTGGGAGGTGCCGGGAGGGTGCCGGGGTGGCTCACCCCGGCACCGCCCGGAGCGGCCCCAGCAGGGCGGTCCAGCGCCCCCCGTTTTCTCCCCTCGTCTCCCGACGCCCCTCCCCTCCCGTCACGATTACCGCCGCTGACCTGCCCAAATGTCGCGGTTCGGCAACAGTCGGTTGACTCGTGGCATATTCACGTATCCATGTGCGATCGTGTCCATGCCGTCCTCACCGCAGGGCGGCATCACTACGTCCGGGACAGCCCGAGCGTAGGCATGACGCCGACACGCAGCTCGGAAGCGCCACGGGGGGCCGGGGCCGCGGTTCCGGCTGCCGACGCCTTCAGGGGGAGCCTTGGCAGCAAAGGGCCGCCACGGCCGACATCAGCACAGCCGCCCGGCGCGACCGTCGTGGTCAACCTCAAGCGCTGGATGCTCGGCTCGCCGGAGTTCAGCGGCCCGATCCACGACTACCGCGCCCTGATCATCAACCACGAGGTCGGCCACCGCATCGGCCACGGCCACGAGGGCTGCCCCGGCCCCGGCAAACTCGCCCCCGTGATGATGCAGCAGATCAAGGGCCTGCACGGCTGCAAGGCCAACGCCTGGCCGTACGACACGGACGGCCACTACATCCAGGGCCCGCCCACCACCTGAACGGTCCGCCGCATCGGCCACCCCGCCGCGCGGCGCCACACCTCCGCCCATCGCCGTCGGCTCTTGCCGGATCTGTCCGCACCGCAGATGATCGCGGCACAGGCCCGGTGACCCCGGGACACGATGGAGGTAGAACCATGTCCGACGCACCGACCGACGAGGCGGCGACCCCGAACCTGTCGTTCGAAGGCAGCACGCCCTACGAGGACTACGTGCAGGCGTCCGTCCTCACCCACCTGCAGCACCCGCTCTCCGACGAACCCGGAGAGATGGCCTTCCTGGTCACCACCCAGGTGATGGAGTTGTGGTTCACCCTCCTGGTACACGAGTGGACCACCGCGGCCGCGGCTCTGCGTCAGGACGACCTGCCGACGGCCAGGGCCGCGCTGCTCCGCAGCCTGCCGGAGCTGGAGTCGCTCAACGCCTCCTGGAAACCGATCGCCCACCTCACCCCCGCCCAGTTCAACGCCTACCGGTCCGCCCTCGGCGAGGGCTCCGGCTTCCAGTCCGCGATGTACCGCCGCCTGGAGTTCCTGCTCGGCGACAAGTCCGCGTCCATGATCGTCCCGCACCGCGGTACCCCCAGCGCGCACGCCGAACTGGAGAAGGCCCTCACCGAGCCGAGCCTCTACGACGAGGTGCTGCGGCTGCTGGCCCGCCGCGGCTACGACCTGCCCGCCGCGGTGCTCGACCGCGATCCGGCGCTGCGCTACGAGCCGCACCCGGAGGTCGAGGCCGCCTGGCAGGCCGTCTATGCGGACGACGACCAGGACTCCGACCTGATCCGACTCGGTGAACTCCTCACCGACGTCGCCGAACTCGTCTGGCGCTGGCGCAACGACCACCTCGTGGCGACCCGGCGCGCGATGGGCGCCAAGGCCGGCACCGGCGGCTCGGCGGGGGTGGCCTGGCTGGAGAAACGCGCCACGAAGAACGTCTTCCCCGAGCTGTGGACGGCGCGCAGCCATGTCTGACGTCCCTGCCGTCCCCGCCGCCCTCGCCCTGGACGCGCTCGCCGACCGCGCCGCCGCCCTTGACGCCGCCGACCCGCTCGCGCCTGTCAGGGACCGCTTCTTCCTCGGCTCCCCTGCCGAAGGCCGTGGGGGAGGCACCGTCTACCTCGACGGCAACTCGCTGGGCGCGCTGCCCACCACGGTGCTGCCGCGGCTGACCGAGGTGATCGGCCGTGAGTGGGGCGAACTGCGCATCCGCTCCTGGGAGGAGAGCGGCTGGTGGACGGCGCCCGAGCGGATCGGCGACCGGATCGCTCCGCTGATCGGCGCCGCGCCGGGGCAGGTCGTGGTCGGCGACTCCACCAGCGTCAACGTCTTCAAGGCGCTGGTCGCCGCCGTCCGCATGGCCCCCCAGGACCGCGATGAGATCCTGGTCGACGCCGCCACCTTCCCCACCGACGGCTACATCGCGCAGTCCGCGGCCCGTCTCACCGGCCGGACCGTGCGGGCCGTGCCCGCGGGCGGGATCGCCGAGGCGGCCGGCGCCCGCACCGCCGTCGCTCTCGTCAACCACGTGGACTACCGCACCGGCCGGCTGCACGACCTGCCCGCCGTCACCGCCGCCCTGCACGCGGCCGGGGCACTGGCCGTATGGGACCTGTGCCACAGCGCCGGGGCCCTGCCGGTCGCTCTGGACACCGACGGAGTGGACCTCGCGGTCGGCTGCACCTACAAGTACCTCAACGGCGGCCCGGGCGCGCCGGCCTACCTCTACGTGCGAGCCGAGCACCAGCCCCGCTTCGACTCCCCGCTGCCCGGCTGGAACTCGCATGCCGACCCCTTCGGCATGGCCCGCGAGTACGTGGCCGCCGAGGGCGCGCCGCGCGGACGCGTGGGCACGCCGGAGATCCTGTCGCTGCTCGCGCTGGACGCGGCCCTCGACGTCTGGGAAGGCGTCGCGCTCGCCGATGTGCGCGCCAAGAGCCTCGCCCTGACCGACTTCTTCCTCGACTGCGTGGCCGCGGCCGCCCCCGCCGGACAGCTGCGGGCCATGACGCCCGGGGAACACACGGAACGGGGCAGCCAGGTGTCGCTGCGCTGCGCGGACGCCGGCGAGGTGATGCGCGAGCTGATCGCACGCGGCGTCGTGGGCGACTTCCGGCCGCCCGATGTGCTGCGCTTCGGCTTCACCCCGCTCTACACCCGCTACGTGGACGCCTGGCGCGCCGCCCGTGTGCTGGCCGACATCCTTGAGGAACGCGACTCCACCCACGCTGGTGCCCGCCCGGGCGCCGGCACCGATATCCGACCCGACGGCCACCCCGACGGCGACCGCGAAGGGAACCCGTAACCGATGACCGCTGCCGCGCCCCGCCCACCCTCGCCCCAGCCCGCCGACCGGGCGGCGGCCGAGGAGGCATCGGCGTTCGGCCACGACCCCGTGCCCCCGGACGCCACCGCGTCCTACGGCGCCCACCCCGACCAGGTGGTCGACTTCTACCGGCCCGCCGGGGCCGGTACCGCCCGCCCGGCACCCCTGGTGGCGCTGCTGCACGGCGGCGCCTGGCGGGAGGCCCACGACCGCACCCACGTCTCCCCGCTCGCCGCGCATCTCGCGGCGCGCGGGCTGGCGGTGGCGTCGGTCGAATACCGCCGCGGCGGTACGGGCGGCGCGGCGGGCGGCGCACCAGGTGGTGCAACGGGTGGTCCGGAGGCACCCGGCGTCCCGCCGGGCAACGGCAGGCAACTGCCCCGGCAGGCGGAGGTCCAGGCGGAGACCGCCGAGCCTGCGCTTCCGCCCGCCGGCCGCTGGCCCGACACCTTCGACGACGTCGCCGCCGCGATGGACGCCCTGCCCGCGCTCGCCCGCGACGCCCTCGGCGAGGACACCGTCGACCCCCGCCGCATCGTGCTCACCGGGCACAGCGCGGGCGGCCACCTCGCGCTGTGGGCCGCCGCCCGTCACCTGCTGCCCGCCGACTCCCCTTGGCACCGCCCCGCACCTCCAGCCCTCCGCGGTGTCGTGGCCCTCGCCCCGATCGCCGACTTCACCTCGGCGATCCGGCTGCGCGTCTGCTCCGGTGCGGTGCTGGACCTCCTCGGCGGACCGGACCACGCCACCGACCGCCTGCCCCACGCCGACCCGGCCGCGCTGCTTCCCACCGGCATCGCCACCACCATCGTGCACGGCACCACTGACAATGAGGTTCCGCCGCAGGTCAGCGCGGCTTTCGCCCGTGCCGCCGGAGCGGCGGGGGAGGAGCCCACCGTGGCGTGGCTGCCGGCCACCGGCCACTTCCCGCTGATCGACCCGTCGAGCGACGCGTGTACGGCCGTGGCGGACGAGATCGGCCAACTCGCCTGGTGACTCCGCCCGAGGGCAAACCAAAGCGCCGGTGCCCATCCATCGATGGGCACCGGCGCGAACGGTAAGGGCGACCTCACCGGGGACGGCCGCGGGCCGCGTTCCGGCTCGGATACGACGGCCCCACCGGGGGCCTGCTGCTGCCGCAGACCGGCTACCGGAAGCCAGCCACCGGCTACCGGCTGCGCTTCGCGAGCCGCTCCACGTCGAGGAGGATGACCGCGCGAGCCTCCAGCCGCAGCCAGCCGCGGCCGGCGAAGTCGGCGAGCGCCTTGTTCACGGTCTCGCGGGAGGCGCCGACGAGCTGCGCCAACTCCTCCTGGGTGAGGTCGTGCACGACGTGGATGCCCTCTTCGGACTGCACGCCGAAGCGGCGGGACAGGTCCAGCAGGGCCTTGGCGACACGGCCGGGCACGTCGGAGAAGACCAGGTCGGACATGACGTCGTTGGTGCGGCGCAGGCGCCGGGCGACCGCGCGCAGCAGCGCGGTGGAGACCTCGGGCCGTACGTTCAGCCAGGGCTGGAGGTCGCCGTGGCCCAGGCCGAGCAGCTTCACCTCGGTGAGCGCGGTGCCCGTGGCGGTGCGCGGACCGGGGTCGAAGAGCGACAGCTCGCCGATCAACTCGCCGGGGCCCACCACGGCCAGCATGTTCTCCCGGCCGTCGGGCGAGGTGCGGTGCAGTTTCACCTTGCCCTCGGTCACGACGTACAGCCGGTCCCCGGGGTCACCCTCGTGGAACAGCGCGTCGCCACGCGCCAGCGTGACCTCGGTCATGGAGGCACGCAGTTCAGCGGCCTGCTCGTCGTCGAGCGCCGCGAAAAGCGGGGCACGGCGCAGAACGTCGTCCACGAGCTCTCTCCTTGTCGACTGTCGACATCACCGGGTTGTCCGCCGGGCTGTCCCCATGATGCATGACACGAGAAACAGTGCGATCAATCACAAGTTTGTCTTATGTGTGCGCGGCGCCGTGCCGCGGGGGTCCGATTGGCGGTCGGAATTCCGTGGTTAGGGGCGGCGCTGCCGCCGAACGAGTGGCCACCACGGGGTGTTCCGCTGTCAGCGAACACGCTACCGGAGCCGACCTCGGAAGGCACCGGTGTGACCGGTCCCACGCTGTCGGACCTTCGGCGTAGCCTTCGTACATGGCAGAGAGCAAGGTCGGCAAGGCCCCCAAGACGGAGTCCCAGGTAGCGAAGGTCCGCAGGGCCCGCCGGATCAACCGCGAACTCGCCGAGGTGTATCCGTACGCACATCCGGAGCTGGACTTCGAGAACCCGTTCCAGCTCCTGATCGCCACGGTGCTGTCCGCGCAGACCACCGACCTGCGGGTCAATCAGACGACGCCCGCGCTGTTCGCGAAGTACCCGACGGCGGCGGACATGGCGGCGGCCGACCCGGCGGACCTGGAGCAGATCCTGCGGCCGACCGGCTTCTTCCGGGCCAAGACGAGGTCCGTGCTGGGCCTGTCCGCCGCGCTGCGGGACGAGTTCGGCGGCGAGGTGCCCGGCCGCCTGGCCGACCTGGTGAAGCTGCCCGGCGTCGGCCGCAAGACCGCGAACGTGGTGCTGGGCAACGCGTTCGGGGTGCCCGGCATCACCGTGGACACCCACTTCGGCCGGCTCTCGCGCCGCTTCGGCTGGACCACCTCGCAGGACCCCGAGGAGGTCGAGCGGGATGTGGCCGCGCTCTTCCCCAAGTCGGACTGGACGATGCTGTCGCACCGCGTCGTCTTCCACGGCCGCCGGATGTGCCACGCCCGCAAGCCCGCCTGCGGGGTGTGCCCGATCGCCGCGCTCTGCCCGTCGTACGGCGAGGGCGAGATGGACCCGGAGAAGGCGAAGAAGCTGCTGAAGTACGAGAAGGGCGGCTTCCCCGGGCAGCGGCTGAACCCGCCGCCGGACTACCCGGGGCAGCCCGCGCCCCCGCTGGGCGCCTCATGACGCGGTCCTGGGAGGCCGGCGCGTCGAAGGTGGACGTCAGCGCCGGCGGGCTGCCGCAGTGGCTGGAGCCGGTGGTCGAGGCCGTCGACACCGTGCGGCCCGAGCAGCTCAGCAGTTTCCTGCCGCCCGACGGAGGGGGGCGGCAGTCGGCCGTGCTCGTGCTGTTCGGCGAGGGCGATCAGGGGCCTGACCTGCTGCTCATCGAGCGTTCCGCGGCGCTTCGTTCGCACGCGGGTCAGCCGTCCTTCCCGGGCGGCGCGCTCGACCCCGAGGACGGCGACCCGGACGGCGAGGGCCCGCTGCGGGCGGCGCTGCGCGAGGCCGAGGAGGAGACCGGCCTCGACCCGGCGGGCGTGCAGCTCTTCGGCGTCCTGCCGCGGCTCTACATCCCGGTGAGCGGTTTCGTGGTCACTCCGGTGCTGGGCTGGTGGCGCGAGCCGAGCCCGATCCGCGCGGTCGACCCCGCGGAGACCGCTCGCGCCTTCCGGGTTCCCGTGACGGATCTCACCGATCCGGCCAACCGTGCGACTCTCGTGCACCCCAGCGGTTTCCGCGGCCCGGCCTTCCTCGTCCAGGGCGCCCTGGTGTGGGGCTTCACCGCCGGCCTGATCGACAAGTTGCTGCACTACGCGGGCTGGGAGCGGCCCTGGGACCGGGAGCGCACCGTGCCGCTGGCCTAGCGGCGGACCGTATCCGCACCGCATGGCCGCCGGGCCCGTCCGTGTGCGCGGACCGGACCGGCGGGGCCGTACCGCCCCACGCGCTCAGGCCGACGTGAGACCGTGTTCCCCGTGAACGTGCTGGACATCCTGCTCATCCTCGCCGCTGTGTGGTTCGCCGTGATCGGCTACCGGCAGGGCTTCGTCGTCGGCGTCATGTCGGTGATCGGCTTCCTCGGCGGCGGCCTGGCCGCCGTCTACCTGCTGCCGCTGCTGTGGGACAAGGCGACGGACCATGCGACCCCGGGCTCGGCCGCGGTGATGTCCGCGGTCGTGATCGTGATCGTGTGCGCGTCGGTGGGGCAGGCGTTCACCACGCACCTGGGCAACAAGGCGCGCACCCGCATCACCTGGTCCCCGGCCAGAACCCTGGACGCGGGCGGCGGCGCCCTGGTCAACGTGCTGGCGATGCTGCTGGTGGCGTGGCTGATCGGCAGCGCGCTGGCGACCACGACGCTGCCGACGATAGGGCGCGAGGTGCGGTCGTCGAAGGTGCTGATCGGGGTGTCCCGGGTGATGCCGCCGTCGGCCGACACCTGGTTCACCGACTTCAGCGACACCCTGGCGCAGAACGGCCTGCCGCAGGTCTTCGGCACGTTCGGCTCCGAGCCGATCACCTCGGTGCCCGCCCCCGACCCCGCGCTGGTCGGCAGCCCCGCGGTGGCCGATGCCCGCCCCAGCATCGTCAAGGTCGTCGGCACCGCCCCGAGCTGCGGGAAGGTGCTGGAGGGCTCGGGCTTCGTCTTCGCCAAGGACCGGGTGATGACCAACGCGCACGTCGTCGGCGGCGTCTCCGAGCCCACCGTGCAGGTCGGCGGCAAGGGCCGGCTGCACGACGCCCGCGTGGTCCTCTACGACTGGCAGCGCGACATCGCCGTCCTCGACGTGCCCGGGCTGGACGCGCCCGCGCTCCACTTCGCCACCACGAGCGAGCAGAGCCGCGACGACGCCATCGTGGCGGGCTTCCCCGAGAACGGCCCCTTCGACGTGCGCGCCGCCCGGATTCGGGACCGCATCAAGGCCAGCGGGCCGGACATCTACCACCGCGGCACCGTGCACCGCGACGTGTACTCGCTGTACGCGACGGTCCGGGCGGGGAACTCCGGCGGTCCGCTGCTGACCACCGACGGCGAGGTCGCCGGGGTGGTCTTCGCGAAGTCCCTGGACGACTCGCACACCGGTTACGCGCTGACCGCCGCCGAGGTGGCCCCGGACGTCACGGCCGGGCGTACCGCGAACCGGCAGGTGGACACCGAGGGGTGCGCGCTGTGACGCGGACCCGCGGTCTCATTCCTTCACATGGCGCAGCCGAGCGCTGACCCAGCGGGCCCGGCGGCCGAGTATGCGGGGGATACCGAGACGGCCGGCCCCCGAGGGGATCAGCGTCATCGGGACCCGGTCGGCGGCTGCGAAGCTGCGGTGAGTGCGTGATACGTCACGGTAGTCGTGCGTCGAACCCATACGGAGCTACGTGCCCGCGCCGATAGGTCGGTAATCGCCCTCGGGTCGTCCGATTGGCTTATGCGCCCGGCATTTTGGCGATCATCGTACTGTCGCAATGTGGCCGTAGTGCGGCCGTATCACGCCGGTTCAGCGGTCCGGTTCCGGGTCCTTGAGCCAGTTGACCAGCTCGGTCGAGAAGGCCACCGGGTCCTCCTCGTGCGGGAAGTGCCCGAGGCCGTCGAAGAGCCGCCAGCGGTAGGGCGCCTCGACGTACTCCCCGCTGCCTGCCACGCTCCTGGTGCCGACCGCCCGGTCGAGCGAGCCGTGCATCTGCAGGGTGGGCACGCGCACCGGGCGCTTCATCCGGCGGTTGAACTGGAGGCCGTCCGGCCGTGCCATCGACCGCACCATCCAGCGGTAGGGCTCGACCGCGCAGTGCGCCGTGGACGGGATCTGCATGGCCTCGCGGTAGACGTCGATCGACTCCTCGTCCAGTGGCCGCGGTCCCGACCAGTCCCGGATCATCTGGCCGACCAGTGCCGCGTCGTCGGCGACGAGTTGCCGTTCGGGCACCCAGGGCCGCTGGAAGCCCCAGATGTAGCCGCCCGACCTGCTCTGCCGCAGGTCGGTGAGCATCGCGGCCCGCCAGCGTCGTGGGTGCGGCATCGAGCAGACGGCCAGCCGACGTACGAGCTTCGGCCGCATCGCGGCGGCGGTCCAGGCCAGGTATCCGCCCAGGTCGTGGCCGACCAGCGCGGCGTCGGGCTCGCCGAGCGAGCGGATCACCCCGGTCACGTCGAGTGCCAGGTTGCCGGGGTCGTAGCCGCGGGGCGTACGGTCGCTGCCGCCGACCCCGCGCAGGTCCATCGCGACCGCGCGGAAGCCCGCGTCGGCGAGCGCGGTGAGCTGGTGCCGCCAGGCCCACCAGAACTGCGGGAAGCCGTGCAGCAGGAGCACCAGCGGGCCGTCGCCGGCCTCGGCGATGTGGAAGCGGGCGCCGTTCGCGGCCACCTCGCGGTGGGTCCAGGGTCCGTCGAGGCGGGGTACCTGGCCGCCGCGGCCGAGCTCCGCGCCGCCCGGCCCGCTCCGGTCCGTCGCGTCCGGCACCGGGACGGGCCGGTTGGGCTGGCTGGGCGAGCCGGCGGGGAGGTTCATGGTGTCGAGCGTGTCACATCTTCGATTCGAGCGCGGGAGCCGCGACGGTGGCGCCCAGCGGCTCGGCGTCCTGCGGACCGAGCTCGCGCGGGCGCGGCTTGGCCTTCTGCAGCACCGCGGCGGTCTCCTTGGCCGAGGCGATGGAACGCTCCGGCTTCTTCACCTTCTTGAACCGGCCGTACGCCAGTGCGGCGAGCAGCACGCCGAGGACCACGAAGGCACCGCACACGATGCCGAACGACGCGTCGAGCGGCAGTCCGGTGCGGTGGATGACGTACGCCAGTGCCATGCAGCCCATGGGTACCGCGAACAGGCAGAGCGCCAGCGCCACGATGAGCGCGCCGCTGCCGATCGTGGCGCGCTTCACGTCCTGCCGGATCTCGGTCTTGGCCAGCGCGATCTCGTCGTGCACCAGGGCGGACAGCTCCGTCGTGGCGGCGGAGAACAGCTCGCCGAGGCTGCGCTCGTCACCGTTCGAGGCTGGGCTCATCGAGTCCTCCGTGGTCGTCGCACCGCTTCGCTCGCGGGTGGTGTGGTCCGGACAAGGGAATGTCTGCCCCCGATCATGCCTTACGTGCCGTCAGGGCCGCCCGCCCGCCGCCGCCGGGCGAGCGCGGCGAGCCTGCGGTGCTCGGCGGCCTGGCGCTCCAGGATCTCGGCCATCCGCATGTGGTACGCGGGTTGGTCCTGCTCGTAGATGTCGGGGATGCCGTCCCCGTCGTCGTCCCGCTCCTCCTCCGTGGTCAGCTTCCGGTATCTGTCGTTGCGCAGTTTGAGCAGGACCGCGGCCAGCACGGCCGCGATCACCGAGCCGACCAGCACGGCGGCCTTGGCCTCGTCGGCGAGCTTCGGGTGGGCGGCGAAGGCGAGTTCGCCGATCAGCAGGGAGACGGTGAAGCCGATGCCGGACAGCGTCGCGAGCGCCAGGACGTCCGGCCAGCGCAGGTCCGGGTTCAGCTCCGCGCGGGTGAAGCGGACCGCCAGCCAGGTGCCGCCGAACACCCCGATGGTCTTGCCGCAGACCAGGCCGAGGACGACGCCGAGGGTCTCCGGGCGGTGGAACACGTCGGCGAGCGCACCGCCGGAGATCGACACGCCCGCTGCGAACAGCGCGAACAGGGGTACGGCCAGGCCCGCCGACAGCGGCCGCACCAGGTGCTCGACGCGCTCGGCCGGCGGGTGCTGCTCGTCGCCCTGGCGGGTACAGCGCAGCATCAGGCCCATGGCGACGCCCGAAATCGTGGCGTGGACGCCGCTGTTGTACATCAAGGCCCAGGTGACGAGCGCGAGCGGGACATACACGTACCAGCCGTGCACGCCGGCGCGTTGCAGCAGCCAGAACAGCACCAGGCACGCTGCCGCGCCGGCCAGGGCCGCGTAGTTGAGGCCGGAAGTGAAGAAGATCGCGATGATCAGGATCGCGAAGAGGTCGTCGACGACGGCGAGGGTGAGCAGGAACGCGCGCAGTGCCGAGGGCAGTGCGGTGCCGAGCACGGCGAGGACGGCGAGCGCGAAGGCGATGTCAGTGGCGGTGGGCACCGCCCAGCCCTTGAGCGCGCCGCCGCCCGCGGCGGCCACCACGGTGTACACGAGCGCGGGCGCGGCCATGCCGCACAGGGCGGCGATGACGGGAAGCGCGGCCTTGGCCGGTTCGCGCAGTTCGCCCGCGACGAGTTCGCGTTTGAGTTCGATGCCGGCGACGAAGAAGAAGATGGCGAGCAGGCCGTCCGCCGACCAGTGCGCGACGGACAGGCGCAGGCCGAGCGCGGACGGGCCGAAGTGGAAGTGCGCGGTGGACTCGTAGCTGTGGTGGAGGGTGTTCGCCCAGATGAGGGCGATGACGGCGGCGAGCAGCAGCAGGATGCCGCCGACGGTCTCGGTGCGCAGGGCGTCGGCGACGAAGTTCCGTTCGGGCAGCGGGAGACGGCCGAAGAGGACTGAGGAGCGGCGGCGCGGCTGCTCGGTCACGGGGGGTGGCCTCCTGGGCGTCGTAGCCGGCTGTGGACACAGTTGTCCTGTGTGCCGACCAGACTTCCCGGCGCGCCCATAAGTCTCGTCGCCATGGTGCGGCGACGCGGGGTCAGCTTAACCCGGACGGGTGAAGGGGCGAGGGGGACCACGACGAGGGGCGCCCGCACTGCTGGAGTGCGGGCGCCCCTTGGGCCGTGACGGGCTCTTACGTTGTGACGGTTCCTACGCTCTGACGGCTCTTAACCGGCCTGGTCAGTCCTCGCTGGGGGCGGAGGGCAACTTGGTCTGGATC
Source organism: Streptomyces sp. NPDC088194 (assembly GCF_040702025.1). Taxonomy (NCBI): domain Bacteria; kingdom Bacillati; phylum Actinomycetota; class Actinomycetes; order Kitasatosporales; family Streptomycetaceae; genus Streptomyces; species Streptomyces sp. NPDC088194. The sequence goes on from NZ_JBFBIV010000001.1 coordinate 191,592, forward strand.
AGGTCCATGACGGAGGAGTCGGTGAGGGTGGTGACGTCGCCCAGCGCGCGGTTCTCCGCGACGTCGCGCAGCAGGCGGCGCATGATCTTGCCGGAGCGGGTCTTGGGCAGCTCGGAGACGATCAGGACGCGCTTGGGCTTGGCGATCGGGCCGAGTGTCCTGCCGACGTGGTCGCGCAGCTCGCCGACGAGTTCGGCGCTGTCCTCGGCGGTGCCGCGCAGGATCACGAACGCGACGATGGCCTGCCCGGTGGTCGCGTCGGCGGCGCCGACCACGGCGGACTCGGCGACCTTGGGGTGCGAGACGAGCGCGGACTCGACCTCGGTGGTGGAGATGTTGTGGCCGGAGACCAGCATCACGTCGTCGACCCGGCCGAGCAGCCAGATGTCGCCGTCCTCGTCCTTCTTCGCGCCGTCGCCCGCGAAGTAGCGGCCGGGGAAGCGGGACCAGTAGGTGTCGATGTAGCGCTGGTCGTCGCCCCAGATGGTGCGGAGCATCGACGGCCAGGGCTCGGTGAGGACCAGGTAGCCGCCGGAGCCGTTGGGCACTTCGTTCGCCTCGTCGTCCACGACGGTGGCCGCGATGCCGGGCAACGGGGTCTGCGCGGAGCCGGGCTTGGTCTCGGTGACGCCCGGCAGCGGGCTGATCATCATGGCGCCGGTCTCGGTCTGCCACCAGGTGTCCACGATCGGCGTCTTGCCGGCGCCGATGTGCTCGCGGTACCAGATCCACGCCTCGGGGTTGATCGGTTCGCCGACGCTGCCCAGGACGCGCAGGCTGCTCAGGTCGAAGTTCGCGGGGATGTCGTCGCCCCACTTCATGAACGTGCGGATCGCCGTCGGCGCGGTGTAGAGGATGCTGACGCCGTACTTCTGCACGATCTCCCAGAACCGGCCCTGGTGCGGGGTGTCGGGCGTGCCCTCGTAGATCACCTGGGTGGCGCCGTTGGCGAGCGGGCCGTAGACGATGTACGAGTGGCCGGTGACCCAGCCGATGTCCGCGGTGCACCAGTAGACGTCGGTCTCCGGCTTGAGGTCGAAGACGGCGTGGTGGGTGTAGCTGGCCTGGGTGAGGTAGCCGCCGGAGGTGTGCAGGATGCCCTTCGGCTTACCGGTGGTGCCCGAGGTGTAGAGGATGAACAGCGGCTGCTCGGCCTCGAACGCCTCGGGGGTGTGCTCGGTGGACTGGCGACCGGTGATCTCGTGCCACCACACGTCGCGGTCCGAAGTCCACTCCACGTCCTGGCCGGTGCGGCGGACCACCAGGACGTGCTCGACCTGCGGGGTGCGGGACACCGCGTCGTCGATGGCGGGCTTGAGCGCGGACGGCTTGCCCCGGCGGTAGCCGCCGTCGGCGGTGATGACCAGCTTCGCGTCGGCGTCGTCGATGCGGGAGGCGACGGCGTCGGCCGAGAAGCCGCCGAAGACCACCGAGTGCGCTGCGCCGATCCGGGCGCAGGCGAGCATCGCGACCACGGCCTCGGGGATCATCGGCAGGTAGACCGCGACGCGGTCGCCCTTGCGCACGCCGAGTTCCGTCAGGGCGTTGGCGGCGCGGGACACCTCGTCCTTCAGCTCCGCGTACGTGATCGCGCGGCTGTCGCCCGGCTCGCCCTCGAAGTGGATGGCGACGCGGTCGCCGTGGCCGGCCTCGACGTGGCGGTCCACGCAGTTGTAGGCGACGTTCAGCCGTCCGTCGGCGAACCACTTCGCGAACGGCGGGTTCGACCAGTCAAGTGTCTGGGTGGGCTCGGTCTCCCAGGTCAGACGGCGGGCCTGCTCGGCCCAGAAGCCCAGCCGGTCGGCCTTGGCCTGTTCGTACGCGGCCGCGGTGACATTGGCCGCAGCGGCCAGTTCTTTCGGGGGAGCAAACCGCCGCTCCTCCTTCAGCAGGTTGGCCAGGCTCTCGTTGCTGCTCACGCCAGCTCCTTGTCAGGGTGTCCCAGATGTCCCGCCACTACCTCATCAGTCCTGGAGCACCCTGACAAGAGCCTCCGGTGAACTGGTTTAGACCTTTGTGATGAGAGTGACTGCTGATGTGCCTGCGTCCTCGTCCTGCTGCCGAGGCGTGCCGGCCTCCGGCCGGATCGGTGCGAACACCCCGGTGGGGTGGTCGAGGATGTACGCCTGCGCCTCGGCGACGTGGAAGTACATGCCGTGCAGTTGGAGGGTGCCGTCGGCGATCCGGCGGGCCACGCACGGATGGGCCGTCAGGTGCTCCAGCTGGGTGATGACGTTGACCAGTGCGAGGCGCTCCTGGTCGTCGGCCGCCGGGCGGCCTTCGAAGGTGGGGACGGCGGCGTGGCCGGCTGTGGAGCCGTTGTCGTGGTCCACGGCGGCAACGGCGTTGAGCCGGGCCAGACTCGGTCGGCCGTGCCGCAGCCATCTGGCCAACGGGGTCCGGGCGCCTGGTTCGTGGTCGGAGCCGAGGAGTGCCTGCATCGCGCCGCATCCGGAGTGCCCGCACACGGTGATGCTGGAGACCCGCAGGACGTCGACCGCGTACTCCACGGCGGCGGCCACCGAGTCGCAGGACGCGTCGGAACCGGGCGGCGGCACCATGTTGCCCACGTTGCGGACGGTGAACAGGTCGCCCGGGCCGCTTGAGGTGATCATGCTGGTGACCAGCCGGGAATCGGCGCAGGTCAGGAAGAGCTGACCAGGGCGCTGGCCTTCGCGGGCGAGCCGGGCGAGTTCGTCGCGCACCAGCGGGGCGGTGTGGCGCTGGAAGTTGCTGACCCCGCCGAGCAGTTGGCCGCCGCTGGTGGCCGGGATGGCCGCGGGGCGGGTGCAGTGGTGGTTGTGCCAGGGCGTCCAGGGGCGGCAGATGTGCGCGCTGACCGGTTCGCTGACGGTCCGTCCGGAGCCGTCGCCCAGGACGACCCGGCCACCGCGTGAGCGGTGCCGCGCGCACCACGCGCTCAGCGCCTCGTAGGCGGCGTGGTCCATGAACGAGCCGTCCAGTTCCACCACGACGCTCGCCCGCTCCGGCACCTCGGCGAACGCCTTGGTCAGCCGGGGCACCGCCAGGAATGTCAGTTGGCCGCGGGCGCGGACCCGGTGGCACGCCGTCTCTTCGGTGACGGTGACCCGGGTGTGGGTGAGGCTGCGCAGTGCGAGGACGGCGGCGACCGCGATGCCCGCGGCCACTCCCTGGAGCACCCCGAAGACCACCACGGTGCCGAGGGTCACCGCGTACACCGGGAACTCGCGGTGCCTTTGGATGTGCCGGATGTGGGCGAAGCTGACCATGCGTACGCCGACCAGCATCACCAGTGCGGCGAGCGCCGCGAGCGGGATCTGCTCCAGGACGCCGGCCGCGAGCCCCGCGCACAGCAGCACCCAAACACCGTGCAGCACCGTGGCCCGGCGGGTGCGGGCCCCCGCCTCGACGTTGGCGGAGCCACGCATCGCGCCGCCCGCCACCGGCAGTCCGCCGAGCAGCCCGGACACGACATTGGCCGCACCCTGGCCGAGCAGTTCGCGGTCGAGGCGGGCCGGGGGAGCGTGCGGTCCCGGGCGCCGTGCCTGCAGGGCGTCCACCGCGACGGCCGACAGCAGCGCCTCCATGCTCGCCACCAGGGTGACGGTCAGGACGGCCGCGACGAGCGCGGAGACCGGGCCGCCGGGCATGACCGGCAGGCCAGGCGCGGTCAGGCGCGGCAGATCGACCCGCGGCACCGACCATGCGGCGCTCACCGCGGTGGCCAGGGCGACCGCCGCGAGTGGTGCCGGGACGGCGCGCAACGCCCGGGCCCGGCCGCGCAGCCGCGGCCAGCCGAGCAGCACGCCCACGGTGACCGCGCCGATGACCGGGGTGATGGGGTGACTGTGCATCAGTTGATCCGGCAGCGCCGCGATGTTGGCGAGCGCGGAGATCTGCGGGCTGCCGCCGAGCACGACATGCAGTTGCCCGACGGCGATGACCGTGCCGATGCCGGCGAGCATGCCGTGCACGATGGCCGGGCTGACCGCGAGCGCGGCTCTGGCCACCCGCAGCCCGCCGAGCAGCAGTTGCGCCAGCCCGGCCAGCACGGTGATCGCGCAGGTGGCCCGCCAGCCGTAGCGCTCGACGAGGCCCGCGGTGATGACGACCAGGCTGGTGGCGCCGCCGCTGACCTGCAGCGGCGCCCCGCCCAGCAGTCCGGCGACGATGCCGCCGACCGCCGCGGCGACCAGGCCGGACTGCAACGGGGCGCCGGTCGCCAGCGCGATGCCGAGCGACAGGGGCACGGCGATCAGGAAGACGGTGATCGACGCGGACAGATCGGACCGATGGCATCTCATGGGCTCCCCACTCCTTCATTCCCTTGACACTCTCAAGCATCTGTAAATGGAGAGTAATGGAATGACTGCGGAGAGTGAAGCCCAGAATCCGAATCCGTGTGCTATTTCCGTCTTTCGAGTGAACTGGTGCTGGTGGTGGTCGCGCTTGATCGAGGTGACGGGCCGTCGCGCCGCGGGGGCGAGGTGGACCCGAGCGGACCCCGTGGGTCAGTGCGCGAGCGCGGCGGGCGCTTCGATCAGGTCCTCGCTGAGCGTGAAGTCCGGGTCGATCTGGGCAGCGAGGTCGGCGCCGGTCCTGGCGTTGCCCCAACTCTCCGCGTTCTTCCGGTGGAAGTGCGCCATCTGCTGGGTGTAGCGGTCCCAGTCGCGGGCCTGGTACGAGCGGTCGGCGCGCTCGTGCATGACGCGCAGGGCCTGGCGGTTCGGCTCTTCCAGCTGTTCGAATCGGGGCGGGCCGCCCTTCTCCATCGCCCGTACCCAGTCCGAGTGCCCGACGGTGACCAGCAGGTCGTCTCCGACCTCGGCCCGCAGGAAGGCGAGGTCGTCCTCGCCGTGCACCTTGTTGCCGATCACGACCAGGCCCACGCCGAAGTCGCGGGCGTACTCCTTGTACTGCCGGTAGACCGCGACGCCCTTGCGGGTCGGCTCCGCCACCAGGAAGGTCAGGTCGAACCGGGTGAACAGGCCCGAGGCGAAGGAGTCGCTGCCCGCGGTCATGTCGACCACCAGGTACTCGTCGCGGCCGTCCACCAGGTGGTTCAGGCACAGCTCGACCGCCCCGACCTTCGAGTGGTAGCAGGCCACGCCGAGGTCCGACTCGGTGAAGGGACCGGTGACCATCAGCCGTGCGCTGCCGGCGTCGGGGCCGAACGCGAGCGGGCGGGCGCACGCCGTGTAGACCGGGTTGTCCCCGCGCAACCGCAGCAGGCGGGAGCCGCGCCCGGGCGGGGTGGTCTTGATCATGCTGTCGGCCGAGGCGATGAGCGGGTTGGAGCCGCGCAGGTGCTCCTTGATCTCCGGCAGGTGCGCGCCGAGCGAGGGAAGCGCCGCCGCGTCGTCCTCGTCGAGCCCGAGCGCGGGGCCGAGGTGCTGGTTGATGTCCGCGTCGATCGCGACGACGGGGACGCGGGCGGCGGCGAGATGGCGAATGAACAGGGAGGACAGCGTCGTCTTGCCGCTGCCGCCCTTCCCAACGAAAGCGATCTTCATGTTCACTGAGCGTAGGGGTGTCTCCGGGGAAGAACTGACGGGGAGTGGGCAAGGCCACTCGATCGTGGTCTTTCCGGGCTGCGAGCGGTGCGTAGGGTCGGGGACATGGCTACGAACGCTGCTCCTTCTCCCGCTCCCGGGCAGGCGGACCCGCTGGTCGTACTCGCCGCGCTGCCGGGCGTGCCCGACGCGGTGGAGTCCGTGCGGCAGGCCGTGGATCGGGTCTACGGTCACCGGGTCATGCGCCGACGGGCCGGCGAGGTCGCGTCGGAGGCCGCCCTGCGCGGCGCCCGGGCTTCCGCGGCGCTCGCCGGCGCCGACTGGCCGCTGGAAGAGGTGCGCCGCCGCAGCGACTTCTCGGCCGACGACCAGTCACGAGCGGTCGGTGCCGCGCTGCGGGTGACCGCCGAGGCAGGACAACTCCTCAGCGTGTGGCGGCAGTCGCCGGTCCAGGCACTGGCCCGGCTGCACCTGGTCGCGGCCGGCGGGGCCGCCGAGGAGCCCACGGTCGGGCGGCCGCGGCTGAGCGGCGAGCCGGTGGTCGACGAGACGGCCGGGTTCGAACAGATCCCGCTGCCCGAGCCGTCCGAGGTCGCGGCGCGGCTCGACGGACTGGTCGGACTGCTGCGGTCGGGCTCTGCGGCGCCCGCGCTGGTGGTGAGCGCGGTCGTGCACGGCGAGCTGCTCTGCCTGCGCCCCTTCGGCTCGTTCAACGGCTCGGTGGCCCGCGCCGCCGAACGGATCGTCCTGGTCGGCAGCGGGCTGGACCCCAAATCCATCTGCCCCGCCGAGGTCGGCCACGCGGAGCTGGGCCTGGCCGGATACCTCAAGGCCCTGGAGGGATACGCCTCCGGTACGCCGGAGGGGATGTCCGAGTGGATCGCCCACTGCGGGCGGGCGCTCGAACTCGGGGTACGCGAGAGCGTCGCGGTCTGCGAGGCGCTTCAGCGCGGCGCGGCCTGAAGGAGAATGCGGCGACACCCGCGGGTGCCGCCGCTCGCCACGTCCGCCGAGTTACCAGTGCGTGCTCGAATGGTGCCGATCAGGGCGGGGACTTTGCCCGCTTCCTGGTGCGGCTGGCCCGGTTGGCGGGTCGGCTACGCGTGGGTGCCCGGTTTTCGTGCTCGGTCCGTGGGGCCAACTGCTGAACTGCGGTCTTCCTCTCGGAAGTCCGTGGTCTCGCGGGCCGCTAACTCTTTTGTACTCCCGACCGGCAGGTAGTGGAACCCCTGGCTGTACTTTTTACTTTTGCCGCCAATCGGGACATTTCGCTTGACTTTCTGCCACCTCGGGTCGCTGTGGCCCCAGTGGCCTCATCGGTGCGGTCAGGACGCCGCCAGTGGACGGCGCCGGCGCGCCGCGAGCCACACCAGCCCGGCGGTGGCGGCGGCGGCGCCGATCGCGGCCGCGGCCAGAACCGGGCGAGGCGGCATCGAGAGCGACTGGATGCGCTGCTTCAGGCGCACCGGGCGGCTGAAGGTGAGGATCGGCCAGTCCCGTGCGGAAGCCTCCTTGCGTAGCGCCCGGTCGGGGTTGACCGCGTACGGGTGGCCGACCGATTCCAGCATGGGGATGTCCGTAGCCGAATCGCTGTAGGCGAAGGACCGTTGCAAGTCGTAGCCTTCGGACTCCGCCAGCCGGGTGATGGCTTCGGCTTTCGCCGGACCGTAGACGTAGTGCTCGATCTCCCCGTTGTAGGCGCCGTCGGCTACCACCATCCGGGTGGCCACGACGTGGTCGGCGCCCAGCATCTCCCCGATCGGCTCGACGACTTCGGACCCCGAGGCGCTGACGATCACCACATCGCGGCCTGCCGCGTGGTGCTCCTCGATCAGTGAGGCGGCCTCGTCGTAGATGATCGGGTCGATCAGGTCGTGCAGGGTCTCGGCGACGATCTCCCGGACCTGCTGCACATTCCAGCCGCGGCACAGATCAGAGAGGTATTTGCGCATACCTTCCATCTGGTCGTGATCTGCGCCGCCGACGAGGTACACGAACTGGGCATATGCGGTACGCAATACCGCTCGCCTGTTGATGAGCCCGCCGTGGTAGAAGGACCGTCCGAAGGCGAGCGTGCTGGACTTGGCGATCACGGTCTTGTCGAGATCGAAGAACGCCGCAGTGCGCGGGTGCAGGTGGTTTTCCACGAGACGAGCATAGGCAACCACCATTCGGCCTAAGGTCCGGCGCGTGGGTTTGCCTGAGAGTGCCTTCGGGTACACCATGGAAGTCACGGATCGTTCGCGACCGTGCTAACCCGGTCTGGCTCCTCCCCCCCCGAGTCGGACCGTGGGGACGACCCCCGCTCTCCCCCCCGGCGGGGGTCGTCGCATGTCCGGATGCGTTTGGGCGGTCGGCCCCGGGGGCTGCGGCACCAGTCGGCATGTTCATGTTGCTCCCACTCCTTCGCGCATGTGTGCGTTTCTATGTGTACGACACGTGACGTTCGGTAATCGTTCGCGGATCTCGTGGAACTCACCCGTCCGGGTGGCGAAGTTATCCACAATCGCCGAGTTATCCACAGATTCCGACCAAGATCATCTCAATTCCACTTCCTGTCCCAAGCTGATCGCAGGCGAAGCACGCCGTGCTCGCACGACTAGCGACAGGGGACAGGGAAATGGCCCGGACCAACGCATCCGATCGACCGAGCGGCGCTACCGAAGCGGCCCGCGGACCGCTCATTGTGACCGAGGACGAAAGCCTCCTCGACGATCTGCTCAGACTGTGCGCCGCGGCCGGCACGGAACCGGAAGTCGTCTTCACCGCGCCCCCGCGCGCGGTGAGTTGGGACAACGCACCACTTGTCCTGGTCGGAGTGGAAGCATCCGGAAGGGCCCGCGGCTGCGGGCGGCGCAAGGGCGTTCTGCTGGTCGGACGCGGCGGCACCGACTCGGCCGACTCCGAAGCGTGGCGCCGGGCCGTCGCGGTCGGGGCCGACCATGTCCTGTTCCTGCCGGCCGCCGAGACATGGCTGGTGGACCGCCTCGCAGATGTCGCCGAGGGCAGCGGCGGCCCGGCCCTGACCATCGGCGTGGTCGGCGGGCGCGGCGGCGCCGGTGCCAGCACCCTGGCCTGCGGCCTCGCGGTCACCGCCGCCCGCACCGGCCTGCGCGCCATGCTCGTCGACGGAGACCCGCTCGGCGGCGGCCTGGACATCCTGCTCGGCGCGGAGCGCACGGGAGGGCTGCGCTGGCCCGACCTCGCCGACTCCCGCGGCCGGGTCAACAGCGGAGTGCTGGAGGAATCGCTGCCCCGGCTCGGCTCGCTCAGCGTGCTGAGCTGGGACCGCGGGCAGCCCGTGCTCATTCCGCCCCAGGCGATGCGGTCGGTGCTGGGCGCCGCCAGGCGGCGGGGCGGGGTGGTCGTCGTCGACCTGCCGCGCAAGGTGGATGACACCGTCGCCGAGACGCTCGGCCAAGTGGACGTGGGACTGCTGGTGGTGCCCGCCGAACTCCGCGCGGTGGCCGCGGGATGCAGGGTGGCCGCTGCCTTCGCCCAGGAAATCGACGACCTGCGGGTGGTCGCCCGCGGGCCGTTCGGTTCCGGCCTGGACGGCGCCGAGATCGCCCGGCTGGTCGGCCTGCCGCTCGCCGGGGAACTGGCGCCGGAACCCGCGCTGGCCGACCCGATGTCCGGCGGCGCACCACCGGGTTCCGCCACCCGCGGCCCCCTCGCACGCTTCAGTGGCGCCTTCCTCGGGCAGGCGCTTGCGGCGACCGGGTGCGTGGCGGCATGAGCGCCGCACTGCTGGACGCGGTCCGGCTGCACCTCGCCGAACACGGCGGCGAACCCACCCCGGCCCGTGTCGCGGCCGCGCTGCGCGCGCAAGGACGCCTGATCGGGGACTCCGAAGTGCTCGACGTGGTCGCCGCGTTGCGTTCCGAACTGGTCGGCGCGGGCCCGCTGGAGCCCCTGCTGGCCGACCCCGACGTCACCGACATCCTCGTCAACGCACCCGACCAGGTCTGGATCGACCGGGGCCGCGGTCTTGAACGCAGCCCGATCCGGTTCTCCGACACAGCCGCGGTGCGCCGCCTCGCGCAGCGGCTGGCCACGACCGCCGGCCGCCGCCTCGATGACGCGAGGCCCTGGGTCGACGCCCGACTGCCGGACGGCACAAGGCTGCACGCGGTGCTGCCGCCCGTCGTGGTCGGCTCGCCCTGCCTGTCCCTGCGTGTCGTGAGAGCCCGCGCCTTCACCCTCACCGAACTCGTCGCGGCCGGCACGCTCGACGAGGAGACCGCCGCGCTGCTGCGCGCGATGCTCGACGCGCGGTTGTCGTTCATGATCAGCGGCGGCACGGGCTCGGGGAAGACCACCCTGCTCAGCTGCCTGCTCGGCCTGGTCGACCCAGCGGCCCGAATCGTCCTCGCCGAGGACTCGGCCGAACTGCGCCCGGACCACCCGCATGTCGTCCGGTTGGAGACCCGGCCCGCCAACCAGGAGGGCGCCGGGCAGGTCACGCTGCGGGACCTGGTGCGGCAGGCACTGAGGATGCGGCCCGACCGGCTCGTGGTCGGCGAGGTCCGCGGCGCCGAGGTGCTCGACCTCCTGGGTGCCCTCAACACCGGCCACGAGGGCGGCTGCGGCACCGTTCACGCGAACGCTGCGGCGGATGTGCCCGCACGTTTGGAGGCGCTCGGTTCGACCGCCGGCCTGGACCGGGCCGCGCTGCACAGCCAGTTGGCCGCCGCGCTGTCGGCCGTCGTCCACCTGGTGCGGGACGGTGAGGGCCGCCGCAGGGTGGCCGAGATCCATGTCCTGAGCCGACGCCCGGACGGGCTGGTCGGCACCGTTCCCGCGCTGGTCCGGCACACCGGGGGCGGTGCCGAACGCGGCCCGGGCTGGCAGCGCCTGACGGATCTGTGCTCGGTGGGTGCGTCATGAGCGCGGCGACCTCTCCGGCGGTGACTCCCGCCGTCGCGCTGTGGGCCGCGCTGCTGGTGGCCTGCCTGCCCGCCTGGACGGCTCTGCAGCGGCACGGACGCAAGCGCCGGGCGTGCGGCCTTCTGAAGGGCCCACAAGCCCGTCCTGCGCCCGCTCCAGGCGGTGTTGGGCGAGGGCGGGCGTGGTGGAGCCGCGTGGTCGCCGGCAGCCGGGTGTGGATCGGCGGCCGAGGCCCGGGCAGGCGTCGGCGGTCGGGCCGAGCGCTCCTTGGCGGGTGGCGTGACAGGCGTCCGGGCGGGCGTGGAGATCCGGGCAGCGATGCCGGGCGCCGAGCGGCGGGGACCGTCGGGGCGCGGCAGAGCGGTGGCGGCCCCGAGTGGCTGTGTCTGCCCGCCGGCGCGGTGCTCGCGGCGATCACCTGGTCGGTGGTGCCGATGGTCGCGGGAATGGTCGCGATGCCGTTGGTGCGGGGCGCTTTGCGAGGCCGCGCCGAGCGGGCGGCGGCCGAACGGACCGCGGCTGCCGTGAGCGCGCTGTGCGGCACCCTGGCGGGTGATCTGCGGGCAGGACGGCCACCGCACGCAGCGCTCGCAGACGCGGTGCAGTCGGCTGGATGGCCCGGCTCGCCCGAACTGGGCCGGATCTCGGGCCTGCTGCTGTCCGCCGCCCGGTTCGGCGGGGACGTGCCACGAGCGCTGCGCACGGCTGCGCGCGTCGAGCCGGGCGCACAGGGGCTCGCTGCGGTGGCCGCGTGCTGGCAGGTCGCGGTGGACGGCGGTGCGGGGCTGGCCGCGGCGCTGGACCGGGTCGCCGCCGCGCTGCGCGCCGAAGCGGACCAACGCGAAGAACTCCGTGCCCAGTTGGCGGGCCCGCGCTCCACGGCGGTGCTGTTGGCGCTGCTCCCCGTCTTCGGGCTGGTGCTGGGCACGGCGCTGGGCGCAGACCCGGCGGGGGTGCTGCTGCACACACCCGCCGGGCTGGCCTGCCTGGTCGCGGGCGCGTTCCTGGAGTGGGCCGGTCTGGCCTGGACGGCGCACATCATCCGGGCGGCCGAGGGCGGGCCGCCCCGTGGCGCGGAGAGTGATCCGCGCGGCCCTGAGCCGGGCGGGGCGGGAACGCGGTCCGCCCGGGTGGCGCGGGGGTCGGCTGCGGAAGGGGGCCGGCCATGAGCGGCGGGTCTGTCCACAGCCTGGGGACGGCGGCGGCCGTCGTGGCGGCAGTGTGCGCCGGGGCGGCGGGAGGGATGGCGACGAGGGAGCGCAGGCATGGCGGTGTGCGCAGGCTGCGCCGCGTGCTGCAGGGAGCGCGGCCGGCCAGGGCGCGCCGGGCGTGGCGGGGAAGGGCTCGCCGTGCCGGGCGGACCTGGCTGCCGGTGGTCGCGCCGGCGCTGGGGGCGGTGGTGCTTGTGGGCGGCGTCGCGGGCGTTCTGGCCGGGATCGTGATCGGGGCCGGAACGAGGGTGGCGCTCGCCCGGCGTCGGCCTCCCGCCGTCGAGCGGGCGGCCGGCGCGGAAGCCGATCCGGCCGAACTGCCGCTGTGCGCTGACCTGATGGCGGCCTGCCTGGCAGCGGGCGCCACGCCCGGGGAGACGGCCGGGGCGGTGGGGCGGTGCCTGGACGGGCCGTTGGGGGCCGCGCTGCTGCGGGCCGAGGCGGAGTTGCGGCTCGGCGGGGAGCCGTCGGAGTGCTGGGGCAGGTTCGGGCGGCTGCCCGCGGCGAGGGCGATGGGCCGTTGCCTGGCGAGGGCGTCGACGACGGGCAGCGCACCGGTGGCCGAAATGGCGCGGCTGGCCGCGGACTACCGCGCCGAGCAGGGGCGTTCGGCCCTCGCCCGGGCCCGCAAGGCGGCGGTGCTGGCGACCGCGCCGCTGGGCGTGTGCTTCCTCCCGGCCTTCCTGCTGGTGGGTGTCGCCCCGGTGGTGATGGGGCTGGCCGGGGCGGTGCTCGGCGGCCCGATGAGCGGATGAGGAGGTGGCGATCGACGGCCTGCCGTGCCCCGCCCGGCCGGCCGCGCCGATGGGAACAGCAGGGAAACGCGGGAGCCCGGCACGGCCCGAGGCCGCGAGCCGCCGCACACGCGAGCACGTGACGCGGCCGGACCGGCGAGTCGACGGACGGCAGCGGCACCGGTGACGCGGGCAGTGGCATCGGATGCGGGGCCGGCAGAAAACACAGGAAACCAGGAGGAGAACGGAAATGGCGATGCGGAAGAAGACGGAGCGGGTGGCGTGCTGGTGGGCCGGACGGGTCCGGCGGTGCCGGTCCGCGGCCGACGCGGGGATGAGCACCGCGGAGTACGCGGTGGGCACGATCGCGGCCTGCGGGTTCGCGGCGGTGCTCTACAAGATCGTGACGAGCGGGCCGGTGCGGACGGCGATGACCTCGGTGATCGAGAAGGCACTCCATGCGCCGTTCTGAGCCGTTGAGGAGGGCCGTTCGGCCCGAGCGGGCCGGACCGGTGCGCCGCCGGGACGGGGGCTACGTCACGGCGGAGGCGGCCGTGGTGATCCCGACGCTGGTGGCGCTGGCCGGGTTGCTGGTGTGGGGGCTGATGGCGGCGGCCGCACAGATCCGCTGCGTGGATGCCGCCAGGGCCGGGGCGCGCGCTGCTGCGCGGGGGGAAGGCGGGGGGGATGTGGTGCGGGTGAGCCGCGCGGCAGCGCCGAAGGGAGCGGAGGTGAGGGTGCGCCGGGGCGGGGGGTTGGTGCGGGTGCGGGTGACGGTGGGTCGGCCGCGGTTTCCGGTCACGTTGACGGCGGAGGCGGCCGCGTTGGACGAGGAGACGGTGGGGGGTGGTGGGCCGTGAGACGGGACCGGGGGTCGGCAACGGTGTGGTCGCTGGGGCTGATGGCGGTGTTGATGGCGATCTTCGCGGGTGTGGCGCTGATGGGGCGGGCGGTGGTCGCCAGGCATCGGGCGGGCGGGGCCGCGGATCTGGCCGCTCTGGCCGCGGCGGACCATGCGCTCGACGGTGAGGCGGTGGCGTGCGGGCTGGCCGAGCGGGTGGCGGCCGCCCAGGGAGCGGTGCTGCGCGGGTGTGCGGTTGCGGGGGAGGTGTCAGAGGTCGTCGCCGAGGTCGGGGGAGCGCGGGTGAGGTCGCGGGCGGGGCCGGCGTCGGGGTCGGGGCGGGTCCCGGAGGACGGCCCGGCTCGACCGGCGGGCTGGGCTGCGGGCTACGGCTGCGGTCGCGGGTCCTGGCCGGAAGCGAGCAGGCAGTCCAGGAGACGGACGGCGGCGGCTTTGTCGAGCGGGTCGTTGCCGTTGCCGCACTTGGGCGACTGCACGCAGGAGGGGCAGCCGTGGTCGCACTCGCAGGAGGAGATGGCCTCGCGTGTGGCGGCGAGCCAGCTGCGGGCGGTGCGGAAGGCGCGTTCGGCGAAGCCCGCACCGCCCGGGTGGCCGTCGTAGACGAAGACGGTGGGCAGGCCCGTGTCGGCGTGCAGCGGTATGGACACGCCGCCGATGTCCCAGCGGTCGCAGGTGGCGAAGAGCGGGAGGAGGCCGATGGAGGCGTGCTCGGCGGCGTGCAGAGCGCCGGGCAGTTCCTCGGGATGGATGCCGGCGGCGTCGAGTTGGGCATCGGTGACGGTCCACCAGACGGCGCGGGTGCGCAGGGTACGAGGAGGGAGGTCGAGTTTGGCCTCGCCGAGGATCTCGCCCGTCAGCAGCCGGCGGCGCAGGTAGGAGACCACTTGGTGGGTGACCTCGACGGAGCCGAAGTGGATGCGGGCATCGCCCCAGGGCTCCTCGACGTCGGTCGACAGCACACGGACGTCGGTGGTGTCGCGGGCCATGGTGGAGAAGGGCGGGTCGGCGCGCTCGACCAGGGCGACGGAGTCGTCGAGGTCCAGGTGCCGCACGAGGTAGGTGCGGCCCTGGTGGAGGTGGACGGCGCCCTCGTGGACGGTGGTGTGGGCCGAGGACGCGTCCACGGTGCCCAGCAAACGCCCGGTGCCCGCCTCGACGACCTGGATCGGGGCGCCGCCCTCCCCGCGGATGTCGGTGAGGTCCGCGGCCCGCTCCCGCCGGGTCCAGTACCAGCCGTTGGCCCGGCGGCGCAGCAGCCCGCGCTTCTCCAACTGCGGTACCAGATCGGCGGCTTCGGGCCCGAACAGCGCCAGGTCGTCGTCGGTCAGCGGCAGTTCGGCGGCGGCCGCACACAGGTGGGGCGCGAGGACGTACGGGTTGTCCGGGTCGAGGACGGTGGATTCGACGGGCCGTTCGAAGATCGCCTCGGGGTGGTGGACGAGATACGTGTCCAGCGGGTCGTCGCGGCCGACCATGACCGCGAGCGCGCCTTGGGCGGTGCGCCCGGCCCGCCCGGCCTGCTGCCACAGCGAGGCGCGGGTGCCCGGGTAGCCGGCCAGCAGGACGGCGTCGAGGCCGGAGACGTCCACGCCGAGTTCGAGGGCGGAGGTGGACGCCAGGCCGAGCAGCCGTCCGGAGTGCAGGTCGCGCTCCAGGGCGCGGCGCTCCTCGGGCAGGTAGCCGCCGCGGTAGGCGGCGACGCGCTGCGGGAGGGAGGCGTCGATCTCGGCGAGCCGCTCCTGGGCGATGAGGGCGACGAGTTCCGCGCTGCGCCGGGAGCGGACGAAGGCGACGGTCCGTACGCCTTGGAGGACGAGGTCGGTCAGGAGTTCGGCGCACTCGGCGGTGGCGGTGCGGCGGACCGGGGCGCCGTGCTCGCCCGACAGTTCGGTCAGCGGCGGCTCCCACAGCGCGAAGGCGAGTTCGCCGCGCGGCGAGGTGTCCTCGGTGACCTCGACGACGGGCACGCCGGTCAGGCGGGTGGCCGCCTGGGCCGGGTCGGCCGCGGTGGCGGAGGCGAGCAGGAAGACCGGCTCGGCGCCGTAGCGGGCGCAGATCCGCCGCAGGCGGCGCAGCACCTGGGCGACATGGGAGCCGAAGACGCCGCGGTAGGTGTGGCACTCGTCGATGACGACGTAGCGCAGTCCGCGCAGGAAGGAGGACCAGCGGGCATGCCCGGGCAGGATGCCGCGGTGCAGCATGTCGGGGTTGGTCAGCACGTAGGTGCCGTGCCGGCGGACCCATTCGCGTTCCTCGAACGGGGTGTCGCCGTCGTAGACGGCGGGGCGGACCGCGGTGCCCAGTGGTGCCGCGAGCGCACTGACCGCGCGGCGCTGGTCGGCGGCGAGCGCCTTGGTGGGCGCGAGGTAGAGCGCGGTGGGCCCGCGCGCCCCCGCCGCGCCCGCCCCGGCCCGCCGCGCCGCGGCCGTACCGCCACGTCCGGCCCTCACGGCCTGTCCGGCCTGTCCGGGCCCTCCGCCGTCCGCCCCGGGCACCTGCGCGCCGGGGGCCCCTGCCGGCCCGTCCGGAGCCCCTGGCGCCCCCGCGTCGTCCGACCCGCGCTGCTCCGGCAGCAGCGCGCTGAGCACCGGCGCCAGATACGCCAGCGACTTGCCGGAGGCGGTGCCGGTCGCCACGACCACCGACTCGCCGCGCAGCGCGTGCCCGGCGGCGAGTGCCTGGTGCTCCCACGGACGGTCGATCCCGGCCGCGCGGATCGCGTCGACGACCTCCGGACGGATGCCCTCCGGCCAAGATGCATGACGGCCGACCCGCGGGGGCAGGTGCTCCGTATGGGTGATGCGTATGGCGCGGTCAGCCCCCGCGGAGAGCCGCTCCAAAGCGGTCCGTGGGGACGGGCGGCCGTGCGCCGACTGCGGAAGTTGATCCTGGGCCATCGGCACTCAGTGTGTCACCGGCATGACGGACAATCGCAGTAAGGCGTCGTGCGGGCCCACCGCGAAGTGATTGAATGCCATCGCGGCCCAACTCCTTCCCCCACCTGTCGGTGGAGGAGTCGCCACTACCGTTAACGTTTCGGTGGAGGCCCCAGGGGGGCGCCGCGTCGATGCAAGGTGCTGGAGGATCAGTGGACCTGTCCCTGTCGACCCGAACCGTCGGCGATCGCACGATCGTCGAGGTCGGCGGCGAGATTGATGTGTACACCGCGCCCAAGCTGCGTGAGCAGCTCGTGGAGCTCGTGAACGACGGGAGTTACCACCTCGTCGTGGACATGGAGGGAGTCGACTTCCTCGACTCGACCGGCCTGGGTGTGCTCGTCGGTGGGCTCAAGCGGGTACGTGCGCACGAAGGATCGTTGCGTCTGGTGTGCAACCAGGAGCGGATTCTGAAGATTTTCCGAATCACCGGTCTGACCAAGGTGTTCCCCATTCACACCTCGGTCGACGAGGCTGTCGCGGCGACCGACTGACGTTCGTCCGAGAGGGGCACCGGGCGGATCGCCGTCCGGGCCCCTGTGATGCCCAACCACAGGACCGGAGGGGGAGCCCCATGCCCACCGTAGAACTGCTCTTCAGCGCCCAGCCCGAGCATGTGCGTACCGCACGGCTCGTGGCTGCTCAGGTGGCGCGCCGAGCGGGGGTGGACGAGGCGTCCCTGGACGAGGTCCGGCTGGCGGTCGGCGAGGCGTGCAGCCGCGCCGTCGGCCTGCACCGCAACAACGGCGTCGAAGAGCCGGTGCGGGTGCTGCTCAACGAGGACGAGAAGAAGTTCTCCATCGAGGTCGTCGACGAGGTTCCCGGCAACGCGACCGGTGGCGGCCACACCGACGGCCCGCCCACCGACGACGCCGCCGAGGACGAGGGCGAGATGGGCCTGGCCGTCATCAGCGGCCTGGTCGACGACGTCGAGGTGATCGACGGCGAGCGCGGCGGAGTGATCCGGATGACCTGGCCGACGGTCTCCGTCTAGCGCTGTCCCCCATATGGATCAGCGGCCGCGCCCTCTCCCGTAGATCGAAAACACGGCTCTCGTAGATCGAAGACGAGTCCCCGATCGGTCTTTTTCGCGCCGCGCGGAATGATGCTGCCTCCTTTACCGTGGGAATTCCCTGCGAGCACCCTTTTTTGATCTTCTGCGGCTCCCTACAATCCGTCCATCTTGCTCAGCTCGCCTGAGCGTCGCGGCTTGATCAGCCGTAGGAGCCGCACGCCCATGCGCCAAACGTCAAGGAGGACGAATGGCGGGGCCACTCACCCCTTACCCGGGGTCGCTCAACTCTCCTCACGCACTGGCCGCAGCGCCGGTGCTGACCAGCGGGAACCGTACCCTGGTCTGGATCATCGCGGTCGTCGCGCTCGCCGCCCTCGCGCTCGCCTGGGTGCTGGTGCGCCAAGTGCTCAGGTCGGACGAGGGGTCCGACGCCATGAAAAAGATCGCCGCTGCCGTGCAGGAAGGCGCAAACGCCTATCTCGCACGGCAGTTCCGCACGTTGGGGATCTTCGCGGTGGTGGCGTTCTTCCTGCTCATGCTGCTGCCCGCCGACAATATGTCGCAGCGAATCGGCAGGTCGATCTTCTTCCTGGTCGGTGCGGTGTTCTCCGCGATCACCGGCTATATCGGAATGTGGCTCGCGGTCCGCAGCAATGTGCGGGTCGCAGCCGCGGCCAGGTCGGCGACCCCCGCGCCGGGTGAGCCGCCCGCGGACCTGACCTCCGTCTCGCACCGGGCGATGCGGATCGCGTTCAGGACCGGCGGCGTGGTCGGCATGTGCACCGTGGGCCTCGGCCTGCTCGGCGCGTGCGCGGTGGTGCTGATCTACAAGGCCGACGCGCCCAAGGTGCTGGAGGGCTTCGGTTTCGGCGCGGCGCTGCTGGCGATGTTCATGCGGGTCGGCGGCGGCATCTTCACCAAGGCCGCCGACGTCGGCGCGGACCTGGTCGGCAAGGTCGAGCAGGGCATCCCCGAGGACGACCCGCGCAACGCCGCCACCATCGCGGACAACGTGGGCGACAACGTCGGGGACTGCGCCGGCATGGCCGCGGACCTGTTCGAGTCCTACGCCGTCACCCTGGTGGCCGCTCTCATCCTCGGGAAGGTCGCCTTCGGCGACTCCGGGCTGGCGTTTCCGCTGCTCATCCCGGCGATCGGCGTCCTCACCGCCATGGTCGGCATCTTCGCGGTCTCCCCTCGCCGCGGCGACCGCAGCGGCATGACCGCCATCACCCGCGGCTTCTTCGTCTCCGCGGTGATCTCGCTGGCCGGTGTGGCGATCGCCAGCTACGCCTACCTGCCCTCCTCCTACGCCGACCTCAAGGGAGTCGGCTCCGACATCACCGGCCACAGCGGCGACCCGCGGGTGCTCGCCCTGGTCGCGGTGGCCATCGGCATCGTGCTGGCCGCGCTGATCCAGCAGCTCACCGGGTACTTCACCGAGACCTCCCGGCGCCCGGTCAGCGATGTCGGCAAGACCTCGCTGACCGGCCCGGCCACGGTGATCCTCTCCGGCATCTCGCTCGGTCTGGAGTCCGCGGTGTACTCGGCGGTGCTGATCGCGCTCGCCGTCTACGGCGCGTTCCTGCTCGGTGGCACCTCGGTGTGGCTGGCGCTGTTCGCGGTGGCGCTGGCCGGCACCGGGCTGCTGACCACGGTCGGCGTGATCGTCGCCATGGACACCTTCGGTCCGGTCTCGGACAACGCGCAGGGCATCGCCGAGATGTCCGGTGACGTGCACGGCGAGGGCGCCCAGGTGCTCACCGACCTCGACGCGGTCGGCAACACCACCAAGGCGATCACCAAGGGCATCGCCATCGCCACCGCGGTACTGGCCGCGACCGCGCTGTTCGGGTCGTTCAAGGAGGCGGTCGACACCGCCGTGGGCAAGGCGCACCCGCCCGCCTCCGACGCGCGCTGGCTGAGTTTGGACATCTCGCAGCCGAACAACCTGGTCGGGCTGCTGCTCGGCGCGGCCGTGGTGTTCCTCTTCTCCGGTCTGGCGATCAACGCGGTGTCCCGGTCGGCCGGTTCCGTGGTCTTCGAGGTGCGCCGGCAGTTCCGCGAGCACCCCGGGATCATGAGCGGCGACGAACTGCCCGAGTACGGCCGGGTGGTGGACATCTGCACCAAGGACGCGCTGCGCGAGCTGGCCACCCCGGGCCTGCTCGCGGTCCTCGCCCCGATCGCGGTCGGCTTCTCGCTCGGCATCGGCTCGCTCGCCTCCTACCTGGCGGGCGCGATCGGCGCGGGCACCTTGATGGCCGTCTTCCTCGCCAACTCCGGCGGCGCGTGGGACAACGCCAAGAAGCTGGTGGAGGACGGCCACCACGGCGGCAAGGGCAGCGCGGCCCACGCCGCCACGGTGATCGGCGACACCGTCGGCGACCCGTTCAAGGACACCGCGGGCCCGGCGATCAACCCGCTGCTGAAGGTGATGAACCTGGTGGCGCTGCTGATCGCGCCCGCCGTGGTGAAGTTCAGCTACGGCGTGGACGCCAACCTCGCGGTACGGGTGCCGGTCGCGATCGCGGCCGTCGCGGTCATCGTGATCGCGGTGTACGTGTCCAAGCGGCGCGGCATCGCGGTCGGCGACGACAGCGCGGACGGTGGCAGCGGCGGCGGAAGCGGAAGCAGTAGTGACGGTGGCAGCGGAACGGGAAGGGGAAGCGGCATCGGAAGCGACCGTGACAGCGGCAGCGACGACGGAGCCGCCGCGGCGGCCTGACGCCGTGTGAATTGTCACACCGCCAGGTGGGCGGCGGAGGCGCGGGCAGAACCGTACGAGGCCCGCGCATCCGCCGCCCACCTGCGGTTCAGCACATGCGACGAATGGCTTGAATATCAGATAAAAGGGGTCAACGGAGGTCAGGTCTGCGGGAGCGGTACCGCCCGGCCGTGTATGTTCCGGGGCCGTAAGGCCACGGAAGGGATCACCCGGTGAAGGTGAAGAAGAAGTTCCTGGCCGCGCTGTCCGGCGGCGCGGCCGTACTGCTCGCGGTGTCCGCGTGCGGCGGGGACGACACCGGCAAGAAGCAGGACGACTGGGCGAAGGGCGTCTGTGACCAGGCCCAGGTCCAGCTCAACAAGATCAACACCGCGAACACGTCGTTCGGCAAGGTGGACAGCGGCGGCAAGCCGCAGGACGTGAAGAGCGCCGACTCCGCCGCCTTCCAGTCGATCTCCGACGCGTACAAGTCGCTGGCCGGGATCTTCGGCAAGGCGGGTGCCGCGCCCGGTGACGACGGCGCGAAGTTCCAGCAGAACGCGGTGAACGTGTTCAACCAGCAGTCCGCGCAGTACGCCGCGCTGAAGAAGCAGGTCGACGGCCTGGACACCAGCGACCAGGCGAAGTTCGCGGCCGGCCTCGGCGACGTCTCCACCTCGCTCAAGCAGACCGCCGCCAACGGCCAGAAATCGCTCGACACCCTCCGCCAGGGCGACATGGGCAAGGCCCTCGCCCAGCAGCCCGGCTGCCAGGGCGTCTCCGGCGGTTCGACGAGCGCGAGCCCGACGGCGTCGTAACCGGACGGCGTCGTCATCGGACGGCGCCGGCATCGAACGGCGTCGGCGCCCGGCGCCGTCGTCGCCGGCCCGCGACATCGCCGGACCGTGCGGTCACCGGACGGTGTGGGGCACCGGACGGCCCACCCGGACCGCACCGGACCGCGGTACGGCACCCCTCCCCGGATTCCGGGACAATGAGCGGCGTGAGCGATCCGAGCAAACCGACCCAGCCGACCGGCGGTCCGCACTCCCCGCACCACCCGGGCGGTTCCGGCCGACCACTGCCCGATCCCGGCGCCGCGCCCGCCCTCCGCGCCGACCTGCTCGCCGCCGACTTCACCGCCGACGGCTGCCTGGAACTGCTCGGGGCCGTCGCATACACGGCCCTGTCCCGCGCCGAGACCGTCCCCGCGCTGCGCGCCACCCGCGGCGGCAGCCCCCTGGAGACCCTGGTCCGGCTCTTCCTGCTCCAGCAGGCGGTCCCGCTCACCCGCGCCCGCGCAGCCCTGGGCAGCAATGCCACGGGCACCGGCAACACGGGCCTGGACCGTTACGAGGCCGCCGGCTGGCTGCTCCGCGACGGCGACGACATCCGCGCCACCGTCGACGTACGCCCCTACGCCGGGGATGCCGGCGCCGACTGGTGGATCGTCTCCGACCTCGGCTGCGCGGTCGGCGGCGCGGCCGGCGTGGGCAGCGCGCCCGGCGTGGATCGGGCCGACCTGGTGCTGGGCGTCGGCGGCGCGTCCACCACGCTCGCCGGGCTGACCGTACGCGAGCCGGTCGGCAGCGCACTCGACCTCGGTACGGGCTCGGGCGTGCAGGCGCTGCACGCGTCCCGGCACGCCACGCAGGTGACCGCCACCGACGTCAACCCGCGCGCCCTGCACTTCGCCCGGCTCACCCTCGCGCTGTCCGGCGCGCCGGAGCCGGAACTGCGGCAGGGTGGCCTCTTCGAGCCGGTCGGGGACGCGCGGTACGACCTGATCGTGTCGAACCCGCCGTTCGTGATCTCGCCGGCCGGGCGGTTCACCTACCGCGACGGCGGCATGGCGGGGGACGACCTGTGCCGCGAACTGGTCCAGCGGTCCGCCGACCACCTCACCGAGGGCGGCTACTGCCAGCTCCTCGCCAACTGGCAGCACACCGAGGGCCAGGACTGGCGCGAACGCGTCACGTCCTGGCTGCCCGCCGGATGCGACGCGTGGATCGTGCAGCGCGAGGTGCAGGACGTGGCGCAGTACGCCGAGTTGTGGCTGCGCGACGGCGGCGACCACCACGCCGACCCGACCGCGTACGCGCGGCACTACGACGCCTGGCTGGACGACTTCGAGCGGCGCAAGGTCAACGGCGTCGGCTTCGGCTGGATCACGCTGCGCAGGTCAGGCGCCGAGCAGCCCTCGGTCACCGCGGAGGAGTGGCCGCATCCGGTGGAGCAGCCGCTCGGGCCGTACATCGCGGACTGGTTCGGCCGGCAGGACTTCCTGCGCGGGCACGACGACGCGGCGCTGCTCGCGGCCCGCTTCACCCTCGCGCCCGACGTGGTGCAGGAGCAGGTCGGGCTGCCCGGCGCGGAGGACCCCGAGCACGTGGTGCTGCGCTCCGCGCGGGGCATGCGGCGGGCCACGAAGGTCGACACCGTCGGAGCCGGGTTCGCCGGGGTCTGCGACGGCTCGCTGCCGGCCGGCCGCATCATCGACGCCATCGCCCAGCTCCTCAACGAGGACCCGGTGGTGCTGCGCGACCGCACCCCCGCGTCGATCCGCCTCCTGGTCGAGCAGGGCTTCCTCGCCCCGGTCCCGGAGTAGCCGGAGCGGCTCAGTTCAGGTTGCGGAACAGCGTCCACACCACGGCCACGACCAGCAGGGCGTACTGGGACCGGGGGCGGAGGATCGGCTGCCAGCGCCGGCCGCGCAGGCCCTCGACCACCCAGCGGCCGAACATCCAGACCAGCGCGGGGGACAGCACCAGGACCAGGGCGTTGTCGTGGAAGGCCCGCACGGGGTCGCCGTGCAGGAGGTCGTACGCGAGGCGGGTGGCGCCGCAGGCGGGACAGAGCAGTCCGGTGAGCCAGTTGAAGGGGCAGCGCGGCAGGAAGTGCCCGCTTTGGTGCGGGTCGGTGCGGTAGAGGTAGGCGGACGCGGCCACTCCCACGGCGAGGGTGGCCAGCGGCACGACCGCCGGGTGCGGGCGCCGCGGCCCGGAGCGGGGCGGCTCGGAGCGGTGCGGCGCGGTGGTGGGGTAGCTCACGGGGGACAGGTCCCCGCGCTCCGGCCGGCTCTCGTACGGGTTGTCTCCGTACGGCTCGCCGGCGGACGGATTCCGGTCGGACATGACGCGTCCCCCTGCCCCTGCGTTCCCGCCGTCGTGCGGATCGGTCGTCGTGCGGATCGGTCCTCCGCCTGCCCGCGGCCATTTTTGCAGCACCCGGCGCGCCGCGTCCCGTACCGCCGTTGATACGAACATTGATGCGAACCGGCCCGTGGGCCGGCCCGTGAACTGGCCCGCGAACCGGCCGGTGAACCCGCCCGTGAACCGGCCGCGGACAAGCCGCGGACGCGTCGCGCCGACCGCCGCCGCGGGCCCGGCCCGACCGGCCCGCGGACCCCGCCTCCGCCGTACCGCCCGTGTGGCCGTCCGCCGGAGCGGACGTAGAGTCGGCAGTGGAGCGGCATTGAGCCGCGGGGGTCGGAAAGCGCGATTTCGGGCAGGATCAAGCCCGTGGACGTAGCCTGCTGGAGGACCCCGCCGGTGTGGATAGAACGTACATCGGGTTACCGTTCGAGTGGCGTTGCGGACTTTTCCCGTTTGACACGGGCCCAGGAGGTACGGTCACACTCCGCAGCGACACCCCTTCGAACCGGAGAGAAGAGCGAAGTTGTCCCCGACCCGCGAGACCGCACAGGGCGGCCGCCGACTCGTCATCGTCGAGTCGCCTGCCAAGGCGAAGACGATCAAGGGCTATCTCGGCCCTGGATACGTCGTCGAGGCCAGCGTCGGGCACATCCGCGACCTCCCCAACGGGGCCGCCGAAGTGCCGGCGGAGTACAAGGGCCAGCCGTGGGCACGGCTGGGCGTCAATGTGGACAGCGATTTCCAGCCCATCTATGTCGTGAACGCCGACAAGAAGGCACAGGTCAAGAAGCTCAAGGATCTCCTCAAGGACTCCGACGAACTATTCCTGGCCACTGACGAGGACCGCGAGGGCGAGGCCATCGCCTGGCATTTGCAGGAAATCCTCAAGCCCAAGGTGCCGGTGCACCGGATGGTGTTCCACGAGATCACCAAGGACGCCATCCAGGAGGCCGTGCGGAATCCGCGCGAGCTGAACCAGCGCTTGGTCGACGCCCAGGAGACCCGCCGTATCCTCGACCGGCTCTACGGCTACGAGGTCTCCCCGGTGCTGTGGAAGAAGGTCATGCCGCGGCTGTCGGCGGGCCGGGTCCAGTCCGTGGCGACCCGCCTGGTGGTCGAGCGCGAGCGCGAGCGGATCGCCTTCCGCACCTCCGCGTACTGGGACCTGACCGGTGTCTTCAACACCGGCCGGGCCGGTGACGCCTCCGACCCCGCCAGGCTCAACGCCAGGCTCGTCGCGGTCGACGGCCGCCGTGTCGCCCAGGGCCGCGACTTCGACGCCTCCACCGGCGCGCTCAAGCAGAGCGCCGCGGTGCTGCACCTCGACGAGGAGAACGCCCGGGCGCTGGCCGCCGCGCTCGCCGACTCGCAGTTCTCGGTGCGCAGCGTCGAGTCCAAGCCGTACCGCCGCTCGCCGTACGCGCCGTTCCGCACCACCACCCTCCAGCAGGAGGCGTCGCGCAAGCTCGGCTTCGGCGCGAAGGCCACCATGCAGGTCGCCCAGAAGCTGTACGAGAACGGCTTCATCACCTACATGCGTACGGACTCCACCACGCTGTCGGAGACCGCGGTGGGCGCCGCCCGCGCGCAGGTCGCCCAGCTCTACGGCTCCGACTACCTGCCGGACAAGCCGCGGGTCTACGCGGGCAAGGTGAAGAACGCCCAGGAGGCGCACGAGGCGATCCGCCCCTCCGGCGACCGCTTCCGCACCCCCGCCGAGACCGGCCTGACCGGCGACCAGTTCCGGCTCTACGAACTGATCTGGATGCGCACGGTCGCCTCCCAGATGAAGGACGCGGTCGGCCAGTCCGTCACCGTCAAGGTCGGCGGCGCCGCCTCCGACGGCCGGGACGCCGAGTTCTCCGCCTCCGGCAAGATCATCACCTTCCACGGCTTCCTCAAGGCCTACGTCGAGGGCGCCGACGACCCCAACGCGGAGCTCGACGACCGCGAGCGCCGGCTGCCGCAGGTCACCGAGGGCGACCCGCTGACCGCCGACGAGATCACCGCCGACGGCCACTCCACCAAGCCGCCCGCCCGCTACACCGAGGCGAGCCTGGTCAAGGAGCTGGAGGAGAAGGAGATCGGCCGCCCGTCGACCTACGCCACGATCCTCGGCACCATCCTCGACCGCGGCTACGTCTTCAAGAAGGGCACCGCGCTCGTCCCGTCCTTCCTCTCCTTCGCCGTGGTCAACCTGCTGGAGAAGCACTTCGGCTGGCTGGTGGACTACGACTTCACCGCCTCCATGGAGGACGACCTCGACCGGATCGCCCGCGGTGAGGCGCAGGCGGTGCCGTGGCTGCGCCGGTTCTACTTCGGCTCGGAGGGCGACGGCGACACGGCCCCGGCCGCCTCCGCCAACGGCGGCGACGGCGATCACCTCGGCGGCCTCAAGGAACTCGTGGAGGACCTGGGCGCGATCGACGCCCGCGAGATCTCCTCGTTCCCGGTCGGCGAGGGCATCATGCTGCGGGTCGGCCGCTACGGGCCGTACGTCGAGAAGGGCGAGCGCGGCGAGGACAACCACCAGCGCGCCGACGTCCCCGAGGACCTGCCGCCGGACGAGATGACCATCGAGCTGGCCGAGGAGCTGTTCGCCAAGCCCAGCGGCGAGTTCGCGCTCGGCGACGACCCCGAGACCGGCCGCCCGATCGTCGCCAAGGACGGCCGCTACGGGCCGTACGTCACCGAGGTGCTGCCCGAGGACACCCCGAAGACCGGCAAGAACGCGGTGAAGCCGCGCACCGCCTCCCTCTTCAAGTCCATGACCCTGGACACCGTCACGCTCGCCGACGCCCTCAAGCTGATGTCCCTGCCCCGGGTGGTCGGCACCGACGCCGAGGGTGTCGAGATCACCGCGCAGAACGGGCGCTACGGCCCCTACCTGAAGAAGGGCACCGACTCGCGCTCCCTGGAGAGCGAGGACCAGCTCTTCAGCATCACCCTCGAACAGGCGCTGGCGATCTACGCGCAGCCCAAGGTGCGCGGCCGCGCCGCCGCCAAGCCCCCGCTGAAGGAACTGGGCACCGACCCCGTCAGCGAGCGCCCGGTCGTGGTCAAGGACGGCCGGTTCGGTCCCTACGTCACCGACGGCGAGACCAACGCGACGCTGCGCCGCGACGACGACGTCGAGACGATCACCCCCGAGCGCGGCTACGAACTCCTCGCGGAGAAGCGGGCGAAGGGCCCGGTGAAGAAGAAGACGGCCGCCAAGAAGGCTCCCGCCAAGAAGACGGCCGCGAAGAAGACCGGTTCGGCCACGGCGGCGAAGAAGGCGCCCGCCAAGAAGGCCGCGGCCACGAAGAAGACCGCAGCGAAGAAGGCGAGCTCCGCCAAGGAGTGAGGACGGCGCGGACCCGTTGACGTGGCGACCGGCACTGTCCGTTTGTTCGGGCGGACACGTTTGGTTCGGGTGGGACGGATAGGCTGTCAGAATGACGCGATCCGAGCAGCCAGCGCAGCCCGCGACGGACGTCACCGAGGCGTTCGCGACCGACCTCTCGGCCGACTCCCGTGAGCGTGCCGTGGGCGCGTTGCTGAAGATTCCCACGCTGCGCAAGCTGTGGAGCGCGCAACTGACCGGTGCGGTCGCCGACCGCCTCGGCCTGCTGGTGCTGCTCGTGCTCACCGTGCAGGCGACCGTCACCGCGCACTCCTTCGGCGGCGGCTACCGGGGTGTCGCGTACGCCGTCGCCGCGGTGTTCGCCGCCCGCCTGGTGGCCACCCTCCTCTTCGGCGCGGTGCTGCTCGGACCGCTGACCGGGCTCACCGCGGAGAGCGGCCCGCTGGACCGGCGCTGGACGATGATCGGCGCGGACGGCGTACGGCTCGCGCTGTTCATCGTCGCCCCGCTGTGGGTCACGTGGGTCCCGCACTCGGCGCACCTGTGGCTGCTGGCCACCGCGTTCGCCGCCGGACTCGCCGAGCGGCTGTGGACGGTCGCGAAGGACGGCGCCGCCCCGGGGCTGCTGCCCCCGGCCGGCGACACGTCGGTCCGGCCCGCGCCCGACCACCTCGCCACGCTGCACCGCCTCGACCTGCGCACGAGCTTCGTCGCGCTGCCGCTGGCCGCCGCCTCCCTGGTCGTCGTCACCCTCGTCAACACGCTCATCGCGGTGGGCGTCGACTGGTTCCACCTGCACCAGGTCGCGCTGTCGTCGTACGTGGCCGCCGGGCTCTTCTCGTCCTCGATGGCCGTGCTGTACCTGCTGGAGCTGCCCGCCGGCAGCGCCGCGAAGCCGCACTCCCCGCTCCAGGGCCTGCGGCTGCCGAAGGGCCCGGCGGGTGCCGAGCGGGGCCGGACCGGCGCGCTGCCGCTGCTGGTGCTCGCCACCGCCGCGGTGGCCGGGGCGATCGGCGTCGCCGTTTCGGTCGCCGTCCTGCACGCGCTCGCCCTCGGCTTCGGGCCGACCGGCTTCGGCCTGCTGGTCCTGACGCTGACCGCCGGCACCGTGATCGGCATCCGGATCGCCCCGCACACCCTGCCCGCGCTCTCCCGCCGCCGCCTGCTGGCCGTGGGCACCGGCGTCACCGGCGTCGCGCTGCTGCTGACCGGCATCGTCCCCGACCAGGCCACGGTGCTGCTGCTGTCGCTGCTGGCCGGCACCGCCGCGGGCGTCACCGCGAACGCCGGGCACACCCTGATCGAGCAGGAGGCCGAGGAGTCCCGCCGGGTACGGAGCGTCGAGCACCTGCACGCGGTCGTGCGCGCCGTGCTCGCCGTGGCCGCGATCGGCGGGCCGCTGGTGGCCGCCGCGATCGGCCCGCACCGCATCCAGAACGGCCACTTCACCTTCGACCACAGCGGTGCCGCGTACACCCTGATCCTGGTCGGCGCGCTGCTGCTGCCGGTCGCCGCGCTGGTCCTCGGCAAGACCGACGACCGTACCGGGGTGCCGTTGCGCCGCGACCTGCGCGAGGCGCTGCGCGGTGCGGAACCGGCCACCGGACCCGCCGCCACCGGCTTCTTCATCGCGATCGAGGGCGGCGACGGCGCCGGCAAGTCCACCCAGGTCGAAGCGATCGCCGAGTGGATCAGGGCCAAGGGCCACGAGGTCGTGGTCACCCGCGAGCCCGGCGCCACGGCCGTCGGCAAGCGGCTGCGCTCCATACTCCTGGACGTCTCCTCCGCCGGGGTCTCGCACCGCGCCGAGGCCCTGCTCTATGCCGCGGACCGTGCGGAGCACGTCGACACCGTGGTGAAGCCCGCTCTCGACCGCGGCGCCGTCGTCATCTCCGACCGCTACATCGACTCCTCCGTCGCCTACCAGGGCGCCGGACGCGACCTCGCGCCCACCGAGATCGCCCGGATCTCGCGCTGGGCCACCGACGGGCTCGTCCCGCACCTCACGGTGCTCCTCGACGTCCCGCCGGAGACCGCCCGGGAGCGCTTCACCGAGGCCCCGGACCGGCTGGAGTCCGAGCCGGCCGAGTTCCACCAGCGGGTGCGCTCGGGATTCCTGACGCTCGCCGCCGCCGACCCCGCGCGCTACCTGGTGGTCGACGCGGCCCAGGAGCCCGAGGCGATCACCACCGTCGTACGGCACCGGCTCGACCGCATGCTGCCGCTCTCCGCCCAGGAGATCGAGGCCCGCGCCGAGGCCGAGCGCAAGGCGGCCGAGGAAGCCGCCCGGCTCGCCGCGGAGGAGGCCGCCCGCAAGGCCGAGGAGGAGCGGCAGGCCCGAGAGCGCCAGGAGCAGCTCGAACGGCTGCGCCGCGAGGAGGAGGAGCGCCGGCTCGCCGCGGAGGAGGCCGCGCGCCGCGAGATCGCCGAGCGCAAGGCCGCGCAGGAGGCCGAGGCGGCCCGGCTCGCCGCCGAGGAGGCCGCTCAGCGGCAGGCCGAGGAGGACGCGCGGATCGCCGCCGAGGAGGCGGCGCGTGCGGCCGAGCAGGAGCGGCTGCGGCGGCTCGCGGAGGAACAGGCGCGGCTGCGCGCCGAAGCGGCCGAGAAGCGGCAGGAGAAACAGCGCAAGGCCGAGGAGGCGCTGTTGCGCGCGGAGGCGGCGCGAGCCGCTGCCGCTGCCGCGTCCGACTCGGAGGAGACCGCGGTGCTGCCCGCGGTGTCGGACGCGCCCCCGGCGGATTCCGACCCCGGCTCCGACTCCGGCTCAGGGTCCGGGTCCGGCACGGACTCCGGGTCCGGCTCCAGCTCTGATTCCGGGTCCGGCTCGGGCTCCGGGGCTCGGTCCGGGTCCGGCTCCGGGTCCGACGCGGGACCCGACTCGACGTCCGGTGCTCCGTCCGACGCCGACGAGACCACGGTGCTGCCCGCGCTGCGGGACGAGCCCCACGCGGGGCCCGACGACGTCTCGGACTCCGATCGGACCGCGGTGCTGCCTGCCGTCGCGCCGCCCGCGTCGTCCTCCTCGGAGACGACGACGGTCATGACCCCGATCACGCCTGAGCCTGAGCCCGCGCCTACGCCCAGGCCGCAGTCGCAGTCGGAGCCGGCGCCGGAGACCTCGGGCAGCAATGACGAGACCACCGAGCTGCCGCCCCCCACGCCCGGCACCGCGCGTTCCGACGACCCCACCGACCGCGTGCCGCCGTGGCTCTTCCGCCCCGACCAGCCCACCGGCGACGAGCGCACCCATGAGATCCCCGCCGCCCAGGCCGCTCGCCGCCCCCGCCCCGAGTGGGCGGAGGAGACCCCTCTCGACGACCTTCCCACCCTCGCGGACGAGCTCCTCGGCCCCCACGACCGGGAAGACCCCCCGCGCGGCTGACCCCCGGGACCGCTGACCCCCGGGACCCCGGGGATCTTCGGGACGGCTTGCCCTCGGAACCGCTCGTGCCGGGCGAAGTCCGGGTTTCGAGGGCGGGGGCGGGGGAGCGGACCCCTCACCCGGCCGCAGGCAGGGACAATGGACGGCGTGCGCTACTTCGTGCTCGGGGTGACCGAGGCCAGGTCGGAGGACGGCACCGTCCTGCCCCTGGGCGGCGCGAAGGTCCGTACCGTCCTGACCGTCCTCGCCGCGCACGCGAACCGCCCGGTCCCGCCCGAGTCGCTGATCGCCGAGGTGTGGACGGAAGACCCTCCCGCTGACGCGGCGGGTGCCCTCCAGGCCCTCGTCGCGCGCCTGCGCAAAGCCCTCGGCCGGGACGCGGTGGCGTCGGAGCCGGGCGGATACCGGCTGAACACACCGCGCGAGAGCGTCGACCTGTTCGCGTTCGAGGCACTGCTGCGCGCGGGCGAGGCGGAGCTGCGAGACGGCCGCCCGGACAGCGCGGCCCGCACCCTGGACCGGGCACTCGGTCTGTGGCGCGGCCCGGCGCTCGCGGACCTGCCGGACCGCGACGCGGCGGCGGCCCGCACGGACGCGCTGCGGCTGGCCGCGCTCCGCTCGAAGTTCGAGGCGGAACTGGCCCGCGGGCAGACCGCCGCCGTACTGCCCGCGCTGCGGGAGGCGGTGGCCGCGCACCCGCTGGACGAGCCGTTCCACGCGCAGCTCATCCGCGCGCTGCGGGCGACCGGCCGCAGCGCCGACGCCCTGATGGCGTACGAGGAGGCCAGGACCGTACTCGCCGACACACTCGGGGCCGACCCGGGACCGGAGCTGCGGGCCCTGCACGCGGAACTGCTGGAGTCGCCGGAGCCGGCCGGGCGGGTCGGGACCGCCGGGCGGGTCGGGACCGCCGGCCCGCCCGGGACCGCATCCGGTGCGCAGGGGCCCGTACCCGATGCGCACGGGACCGCCGCCGCCCGGCCGGACCGTCCGCAGCGCGGCAACCTACGGGCCCGGCTGACGAGTTTCGTCGGCCGGGAGACGGACCTCGCCGCGATCCGGGCCGACATACGGGCCGCGCGGCTGGTGACCCTCACCGGGCCCGGCGGCTCCGGGAAGACCCGGCTGGCCCAGGAGGCGGCCGAGGCCGCGCAGGACGGCTACCCGGACGGCGTGTGGCTGGCCGAACTCGCCCCGCTGGACGATCCGCACGCCATCCCGCACGCGGTGCTGAGCGCGCTCGGCCGCCGCGACACCTTCGTCCTCGGCCCGGCCCGGGACGCGCTGAGTGGTGAGCCGCACACCGAGAACCCGATCGAGCGGCTGGTCGAGTACTGCACCGGCCGCCGGCTGCTGCTGGTGCTGGACAACTGCGAGCACCTGATCGAGGCCGCCGCGTACCTGGCCGCGGAACTGCTCGCCCGCTGCCCGGACCTGACCGTCCTCGCCACCAGCCGCGAACCGCTGGGCGTGCCGGGGGAGCTGGTCCGCCCGGTGGAGCCGCTGCCGCCGCGGACCGCGTTCCGGCTGTTCGCCGAGCGCGCCAGGACCGCCCGCCCGCACGCGGCGCCGTACCCGAACCCGCCCGAGGATCTGGCCGAGGACCCGTCCGGGCGCCCCCACACCGACACGACCGACACCAAGGACACGAAGGACACCACCGGCACCGATGTCGCGGCGGTCCAGGAGATCTGCCGTCGGCTGGACGGCTTGCCCCTGGCGATCGAACTCGCCGCGGCCCGGCTGCGCGCGCTGTCCCCCCGGCAGATCGCCGACCGGCTGGACGACCGGTTCCGGCTGCTGACCGGCGGCAGCCGCACCCTCCTGCCGCGCCAGCAGACCCTGCGCGCGGTGGTGGACTGGAGTTGGGACCTGCTGGACGAGCGGGAGCGTACGACGCTGCGCTCGCTGAGCGTCTTCGCCGGCGGCTGCACGCTCGCGGCGGCCGAGGCGGTGTGCGGCCCGGACGCGCTGGACACGGTGGCCCAACTCGTCGACAAGTCCCTGGTGGTGGCCGAGCACGACCGCGCCGCCGGCACCCGCTACCGGCTGCTGGAGACGATCCACGAGTACGCCCTGGAGCGGGCTCGCGAGCATCCCGCCGAGCTGGCCGCGGCCGGCGAGCGGCACACCGCGTACTTCCGCGAGCTGGCCGCGACCGTCGATCCGCGGCTGCGCGGCGGCGACCAACTGCTCTGGTTCGAGGTGCTGGAGACCGAACTGGACAACGTCAGGGCCGCGTTGCACCGCGCGCTGGAGCACCGGTCGGAGGCCGACGCGGTGGCGATCGCGCGGGCGATGGGCTGGTTCTGGTGGCTGCGCAACTACCGTGACGAGGCGGTCGGTTGGCTCACGCGGGTGGCCGCGCTCGGCGTCGACCACCTGGACGACGCGGACGACCCGATGTACTGGCCGCGCCTCGACGTGCAGTTGCTGCTGCTGTTCGTCCAGGGCGACCGCGCCACCGAGGACCAGTGGGCGTCGTCGGAGGTGAAGGCGATGGTGAGCCGGCTCTCCACCGCGTACCGGGGAGCCGGCCGGCCCGCCGCGCGCTTCCCGGGCATGCTCTGGCCGTTCACGCTCTACGTGTCCGACGGCGGCCTGCTGGTGCTCGCCGAGACGGACCGGGTGGTGGCGAACTGCCGTGCCCACGGCGGCGAATGGGAGCTGGCCGCCGCGCTGATGTTCCGGCTGCACGTGACCGTCGACTCTCCCGGCGGCGCGGCGCGGGCCGACCAGGACTGGGAGGAACTGAGCGTTCTCAACGGGCGGTTGGGCGACCGCTGGATCAGGGCCCAGGTGCACAGCGCCCGGGCCGAGATCGAGACGCTCCGCGGTGACTACACCGCGGCCCGGGCCGGTTTCGACGCGGCGTACCGGCTCGGCCGCGAGCTGGGCGCCTTCAGCGAGGGCTCGTTCCTGCTCGGACGGATGGCCGAGCTGGCGCACCGCTGCGGCGACGACGAGGACGCCAGTGTGCTCCTGGACGAGGCCGAGGAGGAGGCCGAGCGGTACGCGGTGATGGACGCCCGCACCTACGTGCGCTACCTGCGGTCGCTGTTCCTGCTGCGCCGGGGCGCCGTGCGCGAGGCCAGGGAGCTGTACGAGACGGCGGTGGGGCGGATCGCCGACGGCACCCCGCCGCCGATGTTCCACGTGCTGCTGCGCGGCCTGTCCGCCGGGCTCACCGCCGCCGAGGGCGACCCGCGGGCCGCGCTGCGCGAAGCGGCCGAGGCGGTACGGCTGGCGACCGAGGTGGGCTGCACCGAGGCGGTGGTCGGTGCCCAGTTCGACACGGCCGCGCAGATCCTGGCGGAGCTGGGCGACGCGCGCTCGGCGGTGCGGATGTCGGGCGCCGCGGACACGGTCCGCGGCGGCCTGCCCCGGACGGTGCCCGAGCAAGCGCAGGACGACGAGGTACGGGCGCGGGTGGCGGCCGTACTCACCGCGGAGGAGTCGGCCCGGCAGCGTGCGTGCGGGGCGGGACTGAGCCGGCCGGAGGCGGTGGCGGAACTGGCGGAACTGGCGGAACTGGCCGGACCGGCGGGTGAGCGGGCGGCGGAACCGGCCGAACCGGCCGCACCGGCGCGTGAGCGGGCGGCGGAACCGGAAGAGGGCCGGGAATAGCCGGGCCGGGTCGGGCGGTTTTCCGTTGAAGAGTTATTGATGTTTCAATCGGATTTTCGTTGACGGGTTCTGGGAGTGAGTGCCGTGAAGGTCGAGATCTATTCGGACATCGCCTGTCCGTGGTGCTACGTGGGCAAGTCCCGCTTCGAACGGGCGCTGGCGGCATTTCCGCAGGGCAACACGGTCGAGGTGGTCTATCGGCCGTTCCAGCTCGACCCGGACGCCCCGCACGAGCCCCGTCCGCACCGCGAGGTGCTGGCCGCGAAATACGGTCCCCAGGCCGTCGCCATGGACGACCGGCTGACCCAGCTCGGTGCCGCCGAGGGCCTCACGTTCGACTTCGACTCCGTGCTGGAGAACAACTCGCTGCTCGCGCACCGGCTGCTGCGCTTCGCCCTCGACGAGTACGGCGCCCCCGCCCAGAACCGGCTCAAGGGAAACCTGATGGCCGGGCACTTCGCCGAGGGCCTGGACATCGGTGACCCCGACCGGCTGGCGGACGCCGCCGTCGCCGCCGGTCTCGACCGCGCGGCGGTGACCGCCTTCCTCGCGAGCGACGCCCTCACGGACGAGGTCGTCGCCGACATCGCGCAGGCCCGCGCGGTCGGTATCACCGCCGTGCCGACCTTCGTGTTCGAGGGGCAGTGGGCGGTCCAGGGCGGCCAGGAGACCTCCACGTTCCTGCGCGCGCTGGAGCAGGTGGCGCAGGAGACGGCCGCGGACCAACCGACCGCCGAAGGCTCCCACGGCACCGACAGCTCCGACGGCTCCGACGGTGACGGGTGCGTCGACGGGGTCTGCGCGGTCAAGTGACGCCTGGCGGTGGGCCGCTGGGCGTCACTGGCAGGTGATCACCGAGTCGGCCCAGTCCGCCAGGTTGCCGAAGGACAGACCGCCCGAGGCCGGCGTGACGACGAGTTGAAGCGTCTTGCGGCCGGTGAGGTCGACGTGCACCGGCACGGCGGGGTCGCCCGGGTGGACGGGGCCGGAGGACCACAGCCGGCTCCCGTCGGCGTACACCGCGAAGGTGACCGACGTGCGCAGCAGCGGGCTGACCAGGTCGTCGATGCCCGCGCGGGCGTCGTAGGAGACGCAGGCGCGGTTGAGGGCGACGTTCACCGTGGAGGGCGCGTGCACGGTGATGCCGTGGTCGTAGGTGGTGCCGCCGATGCTGGGACTGGTCCGGTCCCACCACCAGTTGCCCAGGCCCTGGGGGACGATCGCCGGCTCGTCGGAGTTCGCGCCGAGTCCCTGGACCGGCAGTGAGTTGACCTTGTACGCGGTCGGGGCCGGCGGCGGTGGGGTCGGTGTCGGCGTCGGCTTGGGGGTGGGCTTGGCCGGCGGTGGTGTCGGCTTCGGCGTGGGTTTGGGCGTCGGCTTGGGCTTGGGCGGCGGTGTGGTCGCCACGGGTGCCGCCGACGGGGCGGGTGGCGGCGGCACCACGGGCTTCGGGGTCGGCTTGGGCGCCGGGCTCGGCGGTGGCGCGGCCGTGACCGGTACGGTGACCGGCGGCTTGGCCTGCGGCTTCGCCGGGGCCTTCTCGTGGCCGCCGGTGAGCGCGAAGGCGAAGGCGACCCCGGCGGCGGCGACCACCACGGCCGCGGCGATCCCCGCCTTCGCGGGCGCCCCCAGTCCCTCGCCCGCCGCGGCGCCTCCTGCCGCGCCCGCCGTGCCTGCCGTGCCTCCGGAACCGGTGGCCGCGGCCGCCGCGCCTCCCGCCGCCGCGGTGGCGGCCGCTCCGCCCGCCACCACGATCCCGGCGGTCTTGGCGGCGTAGGCCGCGGCGAACCAGCCGATGTACGCGACCGGCAGCAGCCCCTTGAGCGCGGAGTTGAGGTCGGCGAGTTCGGCCGACGCGGCGGTGCAGCGCGCGCACTCCTTGAGGTGGCGGTTCAACTCCCGGTCCGCGCGCATCCGCAGGCCGCCGCGGGCGTGCGCGCCGAGCCGGTCGGCGTAGCGGGCGCACTCGCCCTCGGTGGTGAGCGTGCTGCTGACGTGGGCCTGCAGATATGCCTGGCGCAGCCCCTCCCGGGCGCGATGGGCGAGGACCGCCGCCGCGTTGGGGGTCAGGCCGAGCAGCGGGGCGACCTCGCTGGGCGACTCGTCCTCCACCGCGGTGTGCCACAGCACGGTCTGCCAGCGCTCGGGCAGGGTACGGAACGCCCGGATGGCCAGGGAGCGTTCGGCCTCGTGCATGGCGCGCACGTCGGCGCCGAGGTCGGCGCTGCGGTCGGTGACGGTGGAGCCCGCCGCGGTGACCGCGAACACCGCGAAGTCCTCGACCAGTTGCTCCCGGCGGGCGGTGTTGCCCCAGGTGGCGGCGACCCGGCGCACCGTGGTCAACAGGTAGGCGCGTACGGCGGATTCGGGTCCGCTGCCGCCGCGGATGGCCTGGAGGGTACGGGCGAAGACCTCGCCGGTGAGGTCCTCGGCGGTGTGGGCGTCGCGGCAGCACGAACGGGCGTAGCGGCGTACGGACTCGGCGTGCCGGCGGTAGAGCTCTTCGTACGCGCTGTCCTGCCCGGCCCTGACCTGGTCGACCAACTCGGCGTCCGAGTAGCCGGATGGGGTGGACAGGGCGCCGGGCCCGGTCGGCTGCGCGGGTACGGTCCCGGTCGGCTGGGTGTCGTCGAGGTCGGCGTCCGTGCGGCCGGTGCCCGGGTCGGTGCCGGCACCGGTGTCCGCAGCGGAGTCGGCGCCGGACTCCATACCGGGGTGTGCCGCCGCGTGCAGGTCGGCGTCGGCCGGCAGTTGGGTGTCGGTCGGCCCGACGGGCCCTGCCACAGGGCCTGTTGCGGGCGCTGCGGCAGGGGCCGGGATCGTCGCCGGAGCCGGAGCGGACTCCGGGGCAGCGGGCTCCGCGGCGGCGGGCTCGGGTCGTGCGAACGGGTCGCGCTGTCCCGGCACCCTGCGCGGCGGTGCCGCGTCGCCGGTCACCGGGTCCGCGGGTGCGGAGCCGGACTCGCCGTTAGCCTCATCCACGGGGCAAGCGTGACACAGGACCCGAGCGCGGTGTCATGTCTTCCGGTGGAACCACTCATCCGTGGTCGCACCGTTCACACATCCTCCACTGTCACTCGATCGGGTCGCTGCCGGAGTGGTGGTTGAGCTCCGTGACGTGTTCCGTGAGGGGGTCGCCGGACCGCGGGCGCAGTCCTTCCAGCAGGATGTCCAGCAACCGTGCAGAAGCGGCTTCCTGCTGGTGGGCGTCGGGCAGCGCGGGCGGTGAGGTGGCGATGACCAGCAGTACGTCGGCCACCGACACGTCGGTGCGCAACTCGCCCGCCTGCCTTGCTCGTTCGACGAGCTGCCCGACGACGTCGAGCAGGGTGCCGATGCCGTCGTCGTCCGCCCGCGGTTCGGTGCGGGCCCGACCGCCGTGCAGACCGGTGTGGACGCCGGTGTGGTCGGCGGTGTGGTCGGCGCCGACCGGGACGCCCTGGTCGGACGGTCCGGCTGCGGCCACCGCAATCGGGGTGCGCTGCGACGGCACCCGGACCGGCTCGTCACCGCCGGGGCGGTAGTCCTTGCCGCCCGCTCCGCCTTCCACCCGCAGGACCTGCGGCGGCAGCAGCCGCCCGGCGCCCGACGCGGCCGAGGTGCGCAGGAAGCGGGCGAGCGCGGACCACGCCTCGTCCTCCTGCCCGAGCGCGGTACGGGCCTGCTCGGTCAGGCGCGCGGTCTCCTCCTTCGCGATCCGTCTGACCAGGACGTCCTTGCTGGGGAAACGGCGGTAGACCGTGCCGACGCCGACCCGGGCCCGCCGGGCCACGTCTTCCATGGGTGCGCCGTATCCCAGTTCGCCGAACACTTCACGTGCGGCGCGGAGTACGTGCTCGAGGTTGCGCTGGGCATCGACGCGGAGTGGCGCTGGGCGCGCAACGCCTCCGCGATGGTCCGAACCGGCAGCCGAAGTGCGTTGAGAGTCCTGAATGTGCATTTGTCCCATCCCCCGGTGAATCAATGTCTCCCCCCGGAGACTCCTCACCCATTGTGAAGATCGCCGCGCCAGTGGCGCGGTACTACGAGATACGAACATAGTTGAGGGCGCGGCCAGAAAGAAGGGGGGCTGCTGGCGGTCCGCCACATGGCGGCATGCGCCGCCCGGAACGGGTGTCATCCGTTACCGCCGCCAAACCGGTTCGTTTCGCCCCCGCTGACCTGGCTCCTTGCCGATTCCCCGGAATCGTCGTGTCCGTACTGTGGACAAACGACTCTGATCCATTGCGTCATGGAGCAATGACGACGGAGTCGGCAGTCATGGCCAGGACAAGCACACCGCGCATTCTCGTCATCGGCGGTGGCTATGTCGGGATGTATGCCGCCCTGCGGCTCCAGCGCAAGCTGAAGCGCCATGAGGCCGACATCGTGGTCGTCGAACCGCAGCCGTACATGACCTACCAGCCCTTTCTGCCCGAGGCGGCGGCCGGCTCGATCTCGCCGCGGCATGTGGTGGTGCCGCTGCGCCGGGTGCTCGACAAGTGCCGGATCGTCGTCGGCGAGGCGCGCGGCATCGACCCCGACAAGCGCACCGCCACCGTCGACACGCTGGTCACCGTGGAGGAGGGCGGCAATGCGCTGGAGATCCAGTACGACCATCTGGTCATCGCCCCCGGCTCGGTCTCCCGCACCCTGCCGGTGCCGGGCCTGGCCGAACACGGCATCGGGTTCAAGACCGTCGAGGAGGCCATCGGGCTGCGCAACCACGTGCTGGAGCAACTCGACATCGCCTCCTCCACCCGTGACGCCGAGGTGCGCGAGGCCGCGCTGACCTTCGTCTTCGTCGGCGGCGGCTACGCGGGCGTGGAGGCGCTCGCCGAACTGGAGAACATGGCCCGCTACGCCGTGCGGTACTACCACAACATCACCGCCGACGACCTGAAATGGGTGCTGGTCGAGGCGTCCGACCGCATTCTGTCCGAGGTCGGCGAGACCATGGGCCGCTACGCACTGCGCGAGCTGCGCGGCCGCAACATCGACATCCGGCTGGAGACCCGGCTCGACTCCTGCGAGCACCGGATCGCGGTGCTCTCCGACGGCGACCGGCTGCCGACCCGGACCCTGGTGTGGACCACGGGCGTCAAACCGGCGCCGCTGCTCGCCGCCACCGGGCTGCCGCTGACCGCACGCGGCCGGCTGCGCGCGGACGCCGCCCTGCGGGTGGAGGGCGCCGAGCGGGTGTGGGCGGCCGGAGACGCGGCCGCCGTGCCCGACCTGAGCGCCGAGCAGCCCGGCGCCGAATGCCCCCCGAACGCCCAACACGCCGTGCGCCAGGCCCGCGTTCTCGCCGACAACCTCATCGCCGAACTGCGCGGCCTCCCGCTCACCGACTACCGGCACGTCTCGGCCGGCTCGGTGGCGTCGCTCGGCCTGCACGAAGGTGTCGCGGTCGTGCACGGCCGCGCCTTCAAGGGCTATCCCGCCTGGCTGATCCACCGGATCTACCACCTCAGCCGGATGCCCACCTACAACCGCAAGGCTCGCGTCCTCGCCGAATGGGTACTGGCCGGCCTCTTCAAACGGGAGGTCGTCTCGCTCGGCTCGCTGGAACACCCGCGCGCCGAGTTCGAACTGGCGGCCGGTTCCGAGCGCAAACCCGACGCACCCTGACCCCGCCCAGCCGCTCCGCGATTCCCGCCCGCGCCGCGGTTCGGCCACACTGGGGCTGTGACCACGCGTGCAGCAGCACTGGCAAAGAGTGACAAAAACGAGGAATCGGACGTTTGAACCTTACGCGCTGGAGCGCCCGGCTCCCCGGAACACAGCGACGCAGTGCCGTACCAGCAGCGCGCGGCAAGGCCGGCGACCCCACTCCCGGCACCACCGGCGCACCCGCAGCCGGCACCCCCGGTGGCGACGCCACCACCCCCGGCGACCGCGCATCCGACAGCGACGGCCGGCCACCCGCCCCGGCACCCGCCGACACCACCCCCGCGAGTGAACAGTCCGTCCGCGGAGTGCTCAGCCGGCTCCCGGCCCTCATCGCCTTCACCCGCGGCCCCGCCCACCAGGTGCGCTTCGTCAACGACGCCTACACCGACGTCTTCGGCCCCCGCACCACCGGTACCCCCGCCCGCGACGCCCTGCCCGAACTCGACGAACTCGGCCTGCTCCCGCTGATGGACCAGGTCCACCGCAGCGGCAAACCGCGCACCGTCAAGGCCCGCAAGGTCGCGCAGGGCGCCCACACCGCCCCGGGCACACCCACCCGCGAGGGCTACTTCACCTTCACCTGCACCCCGGTCCAACCCGGACACGCCGACCCCGAGCAGCGCGGCGTCCTCGTCTTCGGCGCCGACGTCACCGACCAGGTGCAGTCCGCCGAACGCCTCCGCGAGAGCGAACGCCGCCTCCGCGACACCGCCGTCACCCTCCAGCGCAGCCTCCTGCCGCAGGAGCTCGAACAACCCGACGACCTCCGGGTCGCCGCCACCTACCAGCCCGGCGGCACCGACGCCGCCGTCGGCGGCGACTGGTACGACGTCATCACCCTCGGCGCAGGCCGCACCGCCCTGGTCATCGGCGACGTGATGGGCCGCGGAGTGCGCGCCGCCGCCGTGATGGGCCAGCTCCGCACCGCCGTACGCGCCTACGCCCGGCTCGACCTGCCACCGCACGAGGTGATCCAGCTCCTCGACGAGCTCGCCGCCGAAATCGACGCCACCCAGATCGCCACCTGCGTCTACGCCGTCCACGACCCCAGCGAGGGCCGCCTGCACTACGCCAGCGCCGGCCACCTCCCCATCCTCATCCGCGACCCCGACGGCACCGTGCACTGCGTCGAGGAACCCACCGGACCGCCCCTGGGCACCGGCGGCTGGATTCACACCTCCGGCACCGTCCCGCTCGGCCCCGGCTGCACCGCGGTGCTCTACACCGACGGCCTCATCGAACGCCGCGACCAGGACATCGACGAAGGCGTCACCGCCCTCACCCGCGCCCTGGCCGGCGCCACCGGCGCACCCCAGGTGA
Organism: Streptomyces sp. NPDC088194; assembly: GCF_040702025.1. Taxonomy (NCBI): domain Bacteria; kingdom Bacillati; phylum Actinomycetota; class Actinomycetes; order Kitasatosporales; family Streptomycetaceae; genus Streptomyces; species Streptomyces sp. NPDC088194. Next base: position 231,924 of record NZ_JBFBIV010000001.1, read on the forward strand.
TCTGCGACCGGCTGCTGCGCTCCCTGGGCGTCACCTCGGAACACGACGACGACGTGGCCGTGCTCGTCCTGCAGTACCCCGACCACACCGGCGCCGACGCGGAACTCTTCCGCAACGCCTCACTCGACCTGCTCGGCGGTGTGGAGGCCGCGCCCCGCGCCCGCGCCTTCGCCACCGGGGTGCTCGCCTCCTGGCGCTTCCCCACCGAACTGCGCGACCTCGGTGTCCTCGCGGCCAGCGAACTCGTCGCCAACTCGCTCAAGCACGGCATCCCGCCCATGCGGCTACGGCTGCGACGCACCGACCGGCGCCTGATCATCGAGGTCACCGACGGCGACGAGCACCTTCCGCGCCGCCGCCGCGCCGACCCCGCCGACGAAGCCGGCCGGGGCATCTCGATCATCGCGACCATCGCCACCGGCTGGGGCTCCCGCCGCACCCCGGGCGGCGGCAAAGCCGTCTGGTGCGAGTTCGCGCTGCCGATGTGACCGGCGGCCGGAGCGGGCGGCCGCCGCATGCCGCCGCACCCGCCTGCCCGGCCGCGGTCGCACCACCCGGCACCGAACGGGCGGCACCGCGCACCGGGTCGCGGTGCGCGCGGTACGACCCGCGGCTCAGCCCGGTATGCGCTCGGCCTCCACCGGCTCCGGACGCACCGACTGCGCCACCACCCGGACCGCCGGCAGCGGACTGTCCTGCACCGGCGAGAGATGCCGCGCCATCCGCAGCGCCGTCACCGATATCGCCAGCGAGCACACCACCAGCATCACGATGTACGCGTCATACGCCCCGGCCGCCGCGATGACACCCGCCACCGCCGGGCCCAACGCCAGGGCGAGCTGCTTCACCAGCGCGAACGCCGAGTTGTACTGCCCCACCATCCGGTCCGGCGCCAGGTCGGCCACCAGCGGATTCACGGTGGGCGCCAGCATCGCCTCACCCAGCCCGAACAGCGCGTAGGTGGAGATGATCGCGGCGACCGCCAGCGTGTGGTTGCCGTGCATCAGGCCGGAGACACCGGCAGCCATCCAGGCCACTGCCCACACCACGCCGACCGCGGCTATCACCCGGCTGCGCCGCCGGCGCTCCACCACCCGCAGCACCACGAACTGCGCCAGCACCACGACCGCGGTGTTGGCTGCAAGTGCAGTCCCCAGGGTGGCGGGGGAGATGTGCGTGACCTCCACCGCGAACGCCGACAGTCCCGACTCGAACTGTCCGTAGCACGCGAAGAACATCACGAAGCCGAGCACGCAGACCATCACCATCGCCCGGTCCCGCAGCATCGTCCGCCAACCGCCCGCGGCGCCGCCATCGGTCTGCGACCGGTCGCCGGCGGCCAGGCGAGGCGCCCCGGGCACCCGCGCGGTGGCGATCACCGCGCCGAGTACCAGGAACATCGCCGCCTCGATCGCGAACAGCCGGATGAACGACGACGGATGCGCGGTGTCCACGATCAGCCCGCCGATCAGCCCACCGACGCCCAGCCCCAGGTTGTTCAGGAAGAACTGCATGGCGAACGCCCGCGACCGGGTCGCCGTGGTCGAGCACCACACGATCATCGTCGCCAGCGCCGGCTGCACCACGGCTATCCCCGCGCCCAGCGCGCCCGCCGCGGCGATGACGCCCGCCTCGCTGCCGGACAGCCCGAGGCCGAGCGAGCCGCACGCGGCCAGCGCGGTGCCCACGACGGCGACCGGCACCGGACCGCGCCGGTCGATCGCCCGACCGGTGAAGGGCAGCACGAAGAGCGCGGCGACGGCGAACGTCGCCAGCACCGCGCCCGCGATACCGGCACCCAGCCCGCGCACCTGCGACACGTAGATAAACGTGAAGGGCACGGTGAAGCCGTTGCCGAACGCGCTCAACGCGTTCCCCAGCTGGATACGGCGCAGCGCGGCGCCCATCGCGGTGGTCACACTCACCTCACTCGTTCACGGCCGCGCCCTGTCCGGGCGCAGCGCAGCCACAGTCCGCCCCCGGAGCCGCAACAGCTTCGGAGTGAAGACTTCAGAAGTAAACTTCGAAGCTAAAGACTACACAGGGAAGGGCTTTAGTGCAATGTCTTTCCATGGCATACTCAGGGGCATGACCGCAGCCCCAGGCCCCGCGGGAGCACCGCAGGAGCTGGACCTCGACGAACAGATCGCCGCCTACCAACGCGAGTTCCCGGAGGTCGATCCGCAGGTCGAGAAGGTGGTCACCGCCCTCGGGCGGCTCAACCGCCGGATGAACGTCGCGTACGGCCGCCAGCTCGTCGACCTCGGCATCAGCAACTCCGAGTGGGAAGTCCTGAAGGCCCTCGTCGTCGTCGGCCGGCCCTACCAGCTGGGCCCCGGCGACCTCGCCAAGCGGCTCGGCCTGACCCCCGCCGCCATGACCCACCGGATCGACCGCATGGTCACCGAGGGACTGGTCACCCGGGCCCGCGACGAGGCCAACCGCGTGCGCGTCATCGTCGAGCTGACCGACGAAGGCCGGGAGAAGTGGCTGCAGACGATGCGGCTCGCCGCGGTCTTCGAGGACGAGCTGCTCCAGGACCTCACACCGATCGAGCGCACGGCTCTCGGCGAGATCCTGACCCGCCTGCTGCGTCGGGTGGAGTCCTCCCAGCCCGACGCCGGCGGGCGTCTCGAAGACCTCGACTGACGCCCGCGCCGCCCGTGGCCGGCGGTCGCCGACCGCTTGGGCCAGCCAAAGTTGACATGGGCTGAACGCATGCGTAACGTACCGCGAGCTGTCCGACGTGAGCACCGATCTTGGTCGGTCCCGGGCCAGCCATCCCGCAGTAACCTCTCGACGCGATACGCGCTTCGGTGCGTCTTCGTTTCGCTGTGCGTTTTTGCGGAATGCGAGTGGAGTTTCGAAGCGCCCGGCCGATTTGGTCCAGGCAGGAGGAGTCCGCTAAAGTCTCACTCGTCGGAACGGCCGAAGGGCCGGAAAGACAAACCCCGCTGACTGGGGGTCAGGCACTGGAAAGCGTCTGATAGAGTCGGAACACAACGAAGGGAAAGCCCGGAGGGGCCCGGAAGGGCAGCCGATGGCAGCTTCCGCTCCTTGAGAACTCAACAGCGTGCCAAAAGTCAACGCCAGATATGTTGATACCCCGTTCCGGTCGTTTCGATCGGGATGAGGTTCCTTTGAAGAAAAATACACAGCGAGGACGCTGTGGACGGTTCGGATTATTCCTCTGGACTGTCCCGCTCTTTCGCGAGTGTGCTACCGGATTACCGGTGAACATTCACGGAGAGTTTGATCCTGGCTCAGGACGAACGCTGGCGGCGTGCTTAACACATGCAAGTCGAACGGTGAAGC